>JAHDCZ010000113.1 GCA_020629615.1 Saprospiraceae bacterium | reverse complement strand
GGTGATTATACGGCTATAGCCGAAGCTAGTAATGGATGTACAAGTGAAGCGATTGCTTCAGTTTCTCAAGATATTAATTTGCCGATTGTCGCCATTGAAGCTCCAACAGAATCATTGAGTTGTACGATACTTGAAGTAGGGTTGAGCGGCGATGTGGAAGGGGATATCAATGATTTCGAAATAACATGGACCACAATGGATGGAAATATTGTCAGCGGTGCTGATGGATTAAATCCAATTGTTGACCAGGCAGGATTATATATCATGAGTGTTTATGCACCAGCATCGGGTTGTGGAGCAACAGCAGAAATTGCAGTCGAGACAACTGCTGCCTTGCCAGATGCCGTATTCAGTTCTAATTTAAATGATGTCGAATTGGAATTAACTAACCAATCCTCTGGGGATCCAAATTCTTTTGAATGGACTTTAGATGGCGAAGTCATCGGAACAGGTGCTGCAGCTTATTATTCTTTTGTTGAAACGGGGACTTATGAAGTTTGTTTTACAGCTGAAAATGCCTGCGGCATGACAACTACTTGTGAGGATATTCAGTTTATTTCTGCGATGATCGGATCAGGGTCTTCTGTTGGTTTGACTTGTTATGACTCCAATGATGGAACTATATCAGTAAGCATTTCAGGAGGATTACCAGGATATACCTATATGTGGTCCGGACCTAATAATTTTGTCAGTGATCAAAGTGAATTATCTGGACTTGAACCTGGTATATACATGGTTGAAGCTATGGATGAAGCGGGTAATACTTACGAAGATACCTTTGAAGTAACTGCCCCACAGCAAATTTCAGCAACGGCTGATCTAGTACATGCTAATTGCTTTGGTGATGAAAATGGTGTAGTGGATCTGACTGCTTCTGGCGGAACAGGGACGCTCAGTTATTCTTGGGCCGATGGCGCAACCGGCAGCATTAGAAACGATTTGGCTGCAGGATTCTATTCTGTTGAAATAAAAGATGAAAATAACTGTACTGAATCTTTTGATTATATCATTGAGCAACCTGCGCCAATTTCTGGAACAACGATTCAAAATGATATTTTATGCTTTGGTGATTTAACAGGAAGTATCAGTCTTGAAGTGGAAGGTGGTACTGGAGAACTTTCATTTGAGTGGGAAGATGGATCAACTGAAATGTCAAGAACTGATCTTGGGGTAGGTGAATATAGTTGTGTTGTGAAAGATGAAAATGGTTGTGATAAAACGTACGATTTTGTTTTAACTTCTCCAGATGCACTGAATCTTGATGATGCCGTAACACAGGACGAAAATGATGGTGGTGCTAATGGTTCTATTGATATTACTATCAGTGGTGGTTCTGCACCTTATAATTACCTCTGGTCGGATGGTAGTGAAACTCAAGATTTGTCTGGATTGTCATTTGGCGAATACAGTTGTATAGTTACTGATGATAATGGATGTATGTTTGAGGTAGGTCCTTTCGTTGTCAATAATATCACAAGTGATCATTTACTAGCTGGAATACAAGAATTTCAATTTTTCCCCAATCCTGTAAGTCAATGGCTACAAGTAAATATGGAGTTTGTGAATGCAGTTGATTTGACAATTGAATTGTTTGACATCAATGGTCAGTTGATACAAGTGCAAAAAATCATTGACCAAAGAGTTATAAATCAAAGATTAACTACTACTGATCTTGAGGCTGGCTTATATTTATTAAGAATAAGTTCAGATGCTGGCTCAATGGTGAGAAAAATATCTAAATTATAAATGGAAGTAATTTAAAAACGTATGCGTAAATGATTTGTATGTGCTTGTAAATCAATAGGCATAAAAATTAAAAAGGGGTGAGACATTGTCTTACCTCTTTTTTTTGAACTTATCTGAACTTAGTTTTTAGAATGAATATTCTAGGGAGCAATATATTTAGTATTTTGTTCAAATAATATTTTGATATGATATTTGAAAATCAGCAGATTAATACGGACTCACTACCAAAGGTTTCAGACTTGATTTTTCTTAAAGTAGAACCCAAGTATGTGACAGTGTCAATGATAGCTTCTATAGTGTTTTGGGGTTTTCTTTTCCTTGCCGCTTTTATTTTGAAATTGTATGTTTTTGAAGAACGGAAAGGTGAAGGTATTATTGGTGGGAATTTCGAATATGTTTTGATTTTAATAGGAGCCTTAGCCATTATCAGCACCTACTTATCCATTCAAGGCGCAAAAGTAAAATCATATGCTCTGCGCCAAAATGATATTCTATTTAGAACTGGTTACATTTGGTATAAAGAAATTGCAGTTCCTTTCAATCGTATCCAGCATAGCGAAGTTGTTCAAGGTCCAATCGATCGCCTTTTTGATTTATCTACATTAAAAATTTATACGGCAGGTGGTTCGCAAAGTGATTTAAAAATACCAGGATTAAAGCCACAAAAAGCAAATCAATTGAAAGAAATAGTAACACTTAAAGTCGGTCAGAATGAAGAAGAGTGATTTTGATTTTTCAAAGCCGATTCGTCAGTCATACATTGCGATTGCAATTATAGTTTATAAAACCTTTAAGGTGATTTTTAGGCAAGCCTTGCCTTTTGTTTTGATCTTCTTTTTAGGTAAAGGAAGTAAGACCGTAGATTATATTTTATATCCCGTCATAGTTCTTTCTTTGATCTCTTTAGTCTTATCCATTATTGGATATTTTCGATTCTATTTTTACATTAAAGGAAATGAACTCATTGTTCAAAAAGGTGTAATTAAACGCAAAACTTTGAATATTGATTTCGATCGAATTCAAACGATAAACTTTGAACAAAACCTAATTCAACAAATATTTGGAGTAGTTGGATTGGTAGTGGACACTGCCGGTTCTAAAAAGAATGAATTCAGTTTTGATGCACTGGACCGAGACATGGCGGTTGCGCTTCGAGATACCATTTTATCTGCCAAAAGAAAACAAAATACTAGTGATACACCATTAGAAAAGTCAAGCATTACCCAAGAAGAAGAAAGTCTAATCAGCATTCTTAAATTGGAGATTCCTGATTTAATCAAAATAGGAGTTAGTCAAAATCATTTAAGATCACTAGGATTGATCATAGCCTTTTTCTTTTGGGTTGGTGATAATTTGCGTCAAGCTGGAATAAATTCTGAGCAATATGCGGAGGACTATTTTATGGATTTATCAAATCCTTTTACTTTTATGTTGTTCATGTTTCCGCTTCTTATATTGGTGTCTTTTGTGATCTCATTAATCACAACAGTTTTTAAATATTTTGACTTAAATCTTTGGAGAGGAAGCAAAGGATTTAAAATCAGCTCTGGACTTTTTAATAAAAAAGAAGTTGCCGCTATGGATCACAAAATTCAAATGATTACATGGAGTGATAATCCTCTTAAAAGATTGTTAGGAATTAAAGATCTGCATTTTAAGCAAGCATCAAGCGAAGAAGTTAATTCCAAAAAATCTATTAGTGTTGCAGGATGTTATGATCATCATATTCAAGCTGTTAAAAGACATTATTTCAAAAAGCATGCATTTGACCACTTGCAAGAATTTGAAATTGATCGACGATATATTTATCGTCAAGTATTATACTTTGGATTAATTCCAGGATTGATATTAATAACTATTCCTATTTTATTTTCTGAAGCTTCTTTACTTTGGTTTTGTCTGGCAAGCATATTTTGGATTGCTTATTCTTTTATTACAAATACAGTGAAACATAAAAAGAGAAGATATTCTATCAATAAGAGCGTATTTCATATGAAAAAAGGCCTTTTTGGAAACAGCGAATACTTATTGAAATTATTAAAAATACAGAATATACAAATCACGCAAACTTTTTATCAAAGAAGACAGCAATTAGCCAATCTTAAATTGTATACTGCTTCAGGTAATGTGACTGTCCCTTATATTGATTTAAATCAAGCCCAATCCTTAAGAGATTATTTGATGTATAAAGTTGAAACGAATAAAGAAAAATGGATGTAATTAGTCCTCTTGTAGAAATTCAATAAATTCATTCAGCTTCATCATACATTGAATAGGGGTAAGGTTGTTTAAATTTAATTCTTGAATTTTTAATCTTAATTGTGTTGCCTTCGGGTCGCTTGTTTCAAAAATATTCAACTGTGTATTCTGAATGGGTAAATCATCAAAATTTGGTTTAGCTGTAGTCTCAGTTTCAGTATTTAAATTCTTTGATTTTTGTTCTAGATGATGTAGAATTTCGTGAGCTCTTTGGATAATAGTTGCAGGCATTCCAGCCATTTGAGCGACGTGCACTCCAAAACTATGAGCACTTCCTCCTTCCATAAGTTTTCGTAAGAAGATTACCTTATTGTTCACTTCTCTAGTCGTAATATGGAAGTTTTTTATTCGTTCAAATTTCTTAGACAATTCATTCAATTCATGGTAATGCGTAGCAAATAGTGTCTTGGGGCGTGCTATTTTATTTTCATGTAAATATTCTGCCAAAGACCACGCAATCGAAATCCCATCATATGTACTTGTCCCTCTTCCGATTTCATCCAGTAGAATTAAACTTCGTTCAGAAATGTTATTCATAATACTCGAAGTTTCATTCATTTCAACCATGAAGGTGGATTCACCACTAGAAATATTATCAGAAGCGCCCACTCGTGTAAATAACTTATCAATAAATCCGATTTCGGCAGAAGCCGCTGGAACATATGAGCCCATCTGTGCCATTAAACAAATCAAAGCCGTTTGACGAAGAACAGCAGATTTACCAGACATATTGGGACCCGTGATCATGATGATCTGTTGATCGTCATTGCTTAAAAAAATATCATTCGGAATATAGGATTCATCAGCAGCGAGGTGTTGCTCGATCACCGGATGTCTTCCAGATTTTATTTTTATACTATAACTGTCATTGACAGAAGGTAGACAATAATGATTCTTAATGGCTGTCTTTGCTAAAGAAATAACACAATCTGTTTGGGCCGCATATTGGGCATTTTGAAGTAAAGGATGAACAAATCCAGCCATATATCTCAGTAAGTCTTCATAGAGCTTTTCTTCTAAGGCTAATAGTTTTTCTTCGGCTCCTAATATCTTTGACTCTAATTTCTTCAACTCATCAGTGATGTATCTTTCGGCATTGGTTAAGGTTTGTTTTCTAACCCAATGTTCCGGAATCAATCCTTGATTTTTATATTTATTCGTTACTTCGAGATAATAACCAAATACATTATTAAAACCGATTTTTAAATTAGCAATGCCTGTTTTTTCCGCTTCAATACTTTGAATGTCAAGCAATAACTCCTTACTATTGAATAAGAGGTTTTTTAATTCGTCATGTTCCTCATTAAACCCTAATTTAAAGATTCCACCTTTGGCTTGAACAGCAGGAGCTTCATCCGAAATTTCTTGATCTATTCGATCATATAATTTTGAACAAAGATCGATTTGCTTCGAAATATCAGCTAGCGTCTTGTTATTAGTATCATGCAATAAAGTCTTGAGCTCAGCTAAGGAAGAAAGGGATCGCTTGAGTTGTAGAATTTCTCTTGGTCCTATTTTGAGCATTGCAACTTTTGTAGCCAATCGTTCTAAATCACCCATTGACTTTAATGCTTCGTCAAAGGGCTCTAAATCAGATTCTTTTTCAACAAAGTGTTGGATCATTTTCTGACGTAAATGAATTGCACTTAAATCGATCAAGGGCAATAAAATCCATTTCTTCAAATTTCTCGCACCCATTGGTGTCACTGTGCGATCTAGAACGTCAATTAGTGGGATGCCGCTAGCATGATTACTTTGAACGAGCTCCAAACTGCGAACAGTGAATCGATCCATCCACATGAAGGATTCTGAAGGAATTCTTTGTACTTTATTGATGTGCTTGAGATCAGCGTTTTGAGTAGTAGAGAGATAATGAAAAATTGCACCTGCGGCAGTTTGTGCGGGTTCCATTGATTCTATGCCATATCCTTTCAGGTTCTTGACCTTAAAATGATCTAGTAGTAATTCTCTCGAATAATCCTTAGTATAAATCCATTCATCAAGACAATAAAGGTAGTATTCTGAGCCAAATTGTTTTTCGAATGTATTACGCTGATCTTTGCTGATAATAATTTCTGCAGGATTGAAACTTTGAATGAGTTTTTCCATTAAAGCCATGTTGCCTTCCGAAACCAAAAATTCACCCGTCGAAACATCGATTAATGCAATACCATGATTTCCAGAATTTTGAAAAGCCACAGAAACCAAGAAGTTGTTTGATTTTCCATCAAGAATATTATCGTGGATGGTTACTCCTGGAGTAATGATGTCGGTGACCCCGCGTTTGACAATCTTCTTTTCTTTACTCGGTTTTTCTAATTGTTCACAAATCGCAACCCGATATCCCGCTTTTACCAATTTTGGAAGATATACATCCATGGAATGGTAAGGGAAACCCGCCAAAGCAATGTCTGAGCCTCCATTATTTCTCTTGGTAAGTACAATGCCAAGCGCGTCACTCGCCTTAATCGCATCATCTCCAAAAGTTTCATAGAAATCCCCAACTCTAAACAGTAATAAGGCATCCGGATGTTTGGCTTTAACCTCACCATATTGCTGCATGAGCGGAGTCTTCTTCTTGTTTGCTTTTGACTTGGCCTTAGACAAATTCTCATTTATTGGTTGAAGCATAAAGATAGGAAACCCTTAATGGATTTGAATTTTTAATATACATTTTTCCTATATCTATACCAATATTCTCTCCTCAATAGGATAATTAATTTATCAGTTTTAATATTAGTATCTAAGTGGTAAATAGTCTATTTTTGCGCCATAAATTGAAAAATTCATGAGTGCATTTGATAGAATTAATGATGCGGAATACAGTGTGTTGAAAAAAGCAGTTGCTCAAATTACTGTCTTGATTGCTGGCGCTGACGGCGTTATCGACCGAGAAGAAATAGAATGGGCAGAAAAATTGACCAAAATTAGAGGTTTTGCGCCACCAGATGTTTTGAATCATTTTTATAACGATGTCGGTACAAACTTCTCTGATGAACTACACGATTTGATGGATAGTGTCCCAGAAGATACGGAAGAAAGAAATCAAATGCTTTCTGATCAACTTTCCAAGTTGAACCCGGTATTGGCCAAGTTGGACAATCATATTGCGTTTCGTCTCTACAATAGTTTCGTAAGTTTTGCAAAACATATCGCTACCGAAACGGGTGGTTTTTTTCGATTTGGAGCCATTAGTGCTTCGGAAAAACGTTGGATTGGATTGCCAATGTTGACAGAAATCATCGAAGAGGAAGAAACGGACGACGAGTAGATCTCTCATTTCTCAGCATATTTAATGGGATAAATTAGGAGGGTTGATTATCTTGGTATGAATTCTTCAGAATAAAGAACCAAGAGTATGTTCACTAAATCGACTTCCAAAATTAGTTTCTTGATAAGTTTTTTTTTATTTCTACAGCTTTCGCTGAATGGGCAGACGACACAAGTGGTCTTTAAGCTCTTAGATGACTCAAGTCTAGAACCATTGATTGGAGCGACACTTAAAATTGCTGATCAAGGCTATGTCTCCGATCTTGAAGGAAAGGTTGTGTTGGATTTGCCTTTCGGCGAATATTTAGTACAAGCTAGTTATGTTGGATATCAGATAATCCAAGAATCTTTCGACCTAAGTCAAGAAAAAATAGAATTCACTCTAAAACTGAAATCCAGTACCATTCTAGAAACAGCTACTATTACCGGTTCTAAATTTGAAACTTCGATTGGAGAATCTACCATTTCTATTGATGTTATAAAACCTGATCTTATTCGTTCGACCAACGCACCTACCTTAGAAGAAGTGTTGGATAAGGTGTCAGGAGTCCAAATGATTGATGGTCAGGTCAATATTCGAGGTGGTTCAGGTTTTTCATATGGGGCTGGAAGCAGGGTTTTGCTTTTAATTGATAATATGCCCGCCCTTCAAGCTGATGCTGGCTTACCCAATTGGGATGATATTCCAATTGAAAATGTGGCGCAAGTCGAGGTGATTAAAGGGGCGGCTTCAACGCTTTATGGAGCTTCTGCATTAAATGGTATTATTCACATGCGCACGGGATATGCTGGATCCACTCCTGAAACTGATGTGAGTATTTCGTACAGAAAATATATGGCACCCAAGGATGAATTGAAACATTGGTGGAAAAATGAAGATGCTCCTTTTAGTACTCATTTCAATATACTACATAAACAAAAATTTGGTAAACTAGATCTTGTTGCCAGTGCAAATTTATTCAACTTTGAAAGTTGGAATCAAGAAACCTACAATAAGAGATCTCGGGTTACTTTTAAAACTCGCTATCGATTTACTGATCGATTATCGGCGGGTGTAAACCTTAATTTTAACGATGCGGAATCTGCTGATTTTTTCTTTTGGCATAATGGAGCAAGTGGCGCAACCCGCCCTTACCAAGATAATGTGTCCTCCAGAACCAATATCCGTTATTTCATAGATCCCTTTATAAGCTATTTTGACCAATATAGTAATTCGCATCGATTAAATATGCGTTACCATTACATCAATAATGATAACAACATGAATCAAGCGAATGAATCCAATAATATGTATGCAGAGTATCAATTTCAAAGAGAATTTGATCAACAGGATTTGGTCACAACTTCTGGTATTGTATGGAACAGAAATAGCTCTGATTCCGAGTTGTTTGCTGATACCATAATTACGGCACTCAATGTTGCATCTTATTTACAGGCAGACAAGAAATTTTTTGATCGACTTAATGTATCCGCTGGAATACGTTACGAGTACAATAAGCAAAACGTTCCTGAAGAATTTATGGGTGAAATTATACCCAATGGTGAAATTTCGGAGTCTAACTTTATTGCAAGATTTGGTGCTAATCTCAAGGTAAGTGAAGGAACTTTCTTACGAGGATCATGGGGCCAAGGATATCGTTATCCAACCATCACTGAGAGGTTAATTGCCACGAATTTCAATGGTTCCAATATATTTCCAAATATTAATTTGGAATCTGAAAAAGGTTGGTCTGCCGAACTTGCCATCAAACAAGGTTTTAGTCTCATTGGCTTAAATGGTTATTTGGATATCGCAGCATTTTGGTCCGAATACGACAATATGATGGAATTCACATTCGCCACGATTGATGGGGCTTCTGGCT
>JAHDCZ010000112.1 GCA_020629615.1 Saprospiraceae bacterium | reverse complement strand
CAGAAGCTGAGCCAATAAATATTCGGTCGGTATCAGAGAGATCAACATCAATGGTAGTTACCCTTCCACTCATTCCAGCTGGTCCAATATTACGAGGACTCATAGATTCAAAATTCTCTTCAGTCATCAGTTCTCCTTTCGATACCTGAGCATTCGGCGAAAAGCCAAAAAACAAAACCAGTACAAGAAGGAATAGAAATCGTTTCATATCAAGGATATTTATATGTCTTAAAATTCAAATTTAACTCGTCCTTGAAAATAAGATTATTAATTGAATTACGTAATTTACTACCGATCAACCAAATACAATTGTTTTTCAAAAAGTACCTTTTAATCGTTCTGTTTTTTAATGTTTGTTTCAGCTTAGCAGCAGGTGATGATCCATGTAGTCCAACAACCATTGCAAACGACATGATGGACTTCTTAGTTTTTGATAATTCTGGGAGTACGAGTTCTGGTATTCCTGATCCGATATGTGGTAATTATACAGGAAATGATTTTTGGTTTTCGGTCACAGCACCAAGTTCAGGTGTTTTATTCATTGCTACTAGAGAAGGGAGTATGACGGATGCTGCCATGGCACTGTACGAGCTACCCTGCACAAATCCAACAGAAATCATTTGTATTCCAAATGATCTATGCGGCAATACGGAAATGCCAATTTACACTTTTGACAATTTGATTCCTGGTCAAGATTATTTGCTGAGAATTTGGCCAGAAAATGGTACTCCAAATGGTGATTTTTCAATTTTCGCCAATGAAAATCCGATTATTGTTCCAGATTTTATTCTAAATGGAAACGCGACCTACATCAATGATGAATGTATTCGATTAACTGCTAACACTACAGGGCAAGTAGGTTGCATTTGGTTTCCTGAATTAATAGACTTTACGCAAGGATTCACCCATAGTATGACGATGAATTTTGGCAATAATAATTCTGGTGCTGATGGTATCTGCTTGGCATATCAGTCTCTTGGAACTTGGTTTTGCGGTGGTAGTGGAGAAAATATTGGTGCAGGAGGAATGAGCAATTCTTTTATCGTAGAATTTGACACCTATCAAAATGGCAGTCAAAATGACCCCGCTCAAGATCATACAGGGATCGGAATTAACGGTGTCTTGAATCACGCGGCCTCACCTTTTCCGGCGATGGTGCTTAATCCAACAAATGTTGAAAACGGAAATGATTATGTGGTTGACTTTGTTTGGGATCCAAGCATGAATTATTTTGAGGTCTACTTTGATGGAACCTTATACAATTCTGGCGTTTACGACATCATCAACAATTGCTTCAATGGCAACAATATGGCTTATTGGGGTTATACCTCTTCTACAGGTGGCGCATTCAATACCCAGACTGTTTGCCCTGGGGTTGAGACTTTTGAGCATGGCGAATTGACCGTTCAAGAAATCACAATTTGTGATGATGAAACATTCTTTGCTGGTGGAGCTTTGCAAAATACTTCAGGAGTTTATTACGATCAATCACCAATCTCAAACGGATGTTACCAATTGACGCAAACAATTTTAAATGTACTTCCGACATTCTACACCGACTTAGGATCGGTTTATATTTGCCTAGGAGAAACATTTGAAATGGAAGGTGTAGAGTACACCGTGCCTGGAATGTATGACATTGTTTTTCAATCAATTCAGAATGGCTGTGACAGTACCGTTCATTTCAATTTAAATCAAATCGGACCGGTTGCAGTAGCAAGTGTGAATGATCAATTGGATTGCAATAATCCTTCGATCAATATATCGGGTATTGGATCGTGGCCTCCTCCTGTGATCAATGGAGTTATCTATTCATGGACGGGGCCAAATGGATTTAACTCTAACGATGTAACGCCGATCGTTTCGGTGGCTGGAGAATATCAACTTATTATCTCTCAAACAATCGCTGGCGTTACTTGCCTTTCTGATCCCGCTAGTGTGGTTGTGACATCAGCCGAAGAAATACCGTTTGCTGACGCTGGTGATACAAGCGTATTGGATTGTAATATTCTGAATGTAATATTGGATGGCTCCTTATCCGATCCAAACTTGGAATACAAATGGGTAGGCCCAAACGGATTCGTATCCCTTGAACAAATTTCAAGCACCGACGAAGCTGGAACATACACTCTTTATGTCACGGCAGATAATGGTTGTTCAAATTCAAGTCAGGTTGTAGTAACCGAAGACTATTCCGTTTACGAAATCCAATTAGAAGCTGATTCTTTAAGTTGCAGTGTGACTGAAACGAGTATCCAAAACCTTCATTTTGATGGGACTGGAAACTACTTTTGGACGGGACCTGATATTGATCCTGAAGACAGTTTTGATGAAGCCGTCATTGTAGAAACGCCAGGCACTTATATTGTTCAAATCACTGGAGAAAATGGATGTGTTGCAGTTGACAGTATTGAAGTCATTCGGCTACCTGGTGATTATGAATATGCTTTAGTTGCGGATACCTTGAGTTGTGCTACAACAGCCGTCAATCTCTATTCCAATCCTGGTGGAAATTTTGATCTCATTGCTTGGTCAGGACCCAATAACTTCATCGATTCTACGGCCAATCCATTGGTTGATCTTGAGGGTTTATATTACTTTGAAATCACGGACATCAATGGTTGCAAAGGGATCGATTCTATCGAACTTATACTCAACGACACACTCCCCATTATTAATTTTATGGTAGACAGCATTCAATGTACGCAGGATGGTGAAATTAGCCTTTCGGCGAATGACAATTATTCTTATCAATGGTATGGACCAGGGTCTTTTGAGTCCGAAGAACAAAACATTATATCAGGCATCACAGGTGATTATCAATTGGAAGTCACCGGTCCAAATGGTTGTACCGATAATTATAACATTCATCTACCTGCAACGGATGACTACCCTAGCTATCAAACAAGCTTCAATCATATCGATTGTAACAACACCACAAGTACGATTAATTTCAGTAGCACAGAACTCATAGACCAAATTGAGTGGACCAGTCAGAATGGATTTTCCAGTAATGAAGAAACGATCACGACTGATGAGGAAGCGATTTTCTATTTAGAAGTTACTGGCAATACGGGTTGTACGGTGTTTGACACCATAGAGATAAGGGTTGACACCATTAAGCCTTCAGTGGCTTTGGAGGCTGATACACTAACATGCCTAAGCAACTCGGTAGTTTTAGAAACCAACAACTTGAGCAATTACAACTCAACCCAATGGACAGGTCCTAATAATTTCAGCTCAGATCAACTCAATCCTATCATCGAAGAAGCTGGTATTTATACTCTCAATTTGATCGGAGACAACTCCTGTGAATCTTTGAGCACCATTGAAGTCTATGAAGCGAAATCCAAACCTAATCTTGTACCAATTTTCAACCATCTAGATTGTAATACTCCCTTCAGTACGATTAGCTTTAGTGGAGATAATAACATCAGTTTCAACTGGGAGGGTCCAGATAATTTCACTAGCCAATCAGAAACCGAAATGGTAATACAGGATGGTTTGTATACCATCAAGGCAACTAATCAGTATGGATGTGATACTACTCTATTGATTGACATATTTCGCGATACCATTTCACCCAGCTTCTCCATAGATATTCCTAGCTTGAATTGCAACAATACCGAAGCTATTTTAAGTTTTCAAAGCCAAGATAACATCGTTGATCATGCCTGGTTTGGTCCCAATGGTTTAATAGGAAATACTGCAGAAATTACCGTGGATTATTCAGGTGACTTTTATTTAACTGTTGAGGCCAGCAACGGTTGTGTGCGCTCACAAGATTTTACAATTTTAGAGGACTTTGAATATCCTTTGATTTCCACTCAAAAATCAAATGATCTCGATTGCATTAATCAATCGTCAACTCTTACGAGCGATTCAGATATTCCCAATCCGACAATTTCTTGGTTGGATAGTGATCATAATGTACTGAGTGATGAATCCGATTTAAATGTTGAATCCGCAGGTTATTATTATCTCGAGATATTTGGTCAAAATGGATGTACATCCATAGATTCTATTGAAGTGCTTATTGATACCATCAGCCCACCATTATCCATCAGTTATAATGATATTAGTTGTTATGAAAACATCGCTTTTATCAATGTCATCAATCCAGATAACAACATCAATTATGAGATGTTTTCGGATAGTATAAGTATCTCTCAAAATGCTAGCTTCTCAACCGAAGAAGCGCTCAAGCTTCAAATCATTGCCCAATCCATCAATGGGTGTATGTCAGAAGAAAACATAGAAATCAATATTGACACCATTGCTCCAACCGTCAACCCAGAAGTTACCCTGATTAATTGTTTTAATCCTGAAGCTACATTGTCAGTTATCCAAAATTCTGATTATAATTATAATTGGTCTTTGAATGATGTCATTCAAAGCAACAATTCTAGTTTTGAAACTTCCATCCCCGGAGATTACCAAATATTCATTCTTAATGAAACAAACGGCTGTGTAAATTCAAGCCTTGTGACTGTTGAAGAATATCTGCCTTTACAATTTGATTTTATGGTCGATCCCTTAGATTGCAATAAAGATTTTGGAAGTATTCAGCTCAATAATATTGAAGGTGGCAATCCAGAATATGAGTATTCTATAAATAATGGACAGAATTTTACGAGTTCGACTTTGTTTGACAATTTAGATCCCGGAACCTATCAATTATTGGTTCAGGATGAGGATGGTTGTCAGGCTTTCGCCGAATATGTCTTGGAAGATTTAACTCCTGTTCAAATCGAACTAGATCCTGAAATAACGATTCAATTGGGTGATGAAGTTAATCTGGAAGTCGTACTCAATCTGCTTGAAAATGAGCTGTCATTTATAGAATGGTCGATGGATACCGATTTGATCAATTGTAGCGATTGTTTAAATCCACAAATTGTTGGATTCAATGATGGCACCTTGCAATTATTGGTAGTAGATCAAAATGATTGTGAGGATATTGCTACAATATCCGTTCGGTTTAATAAGATTGTTGAAGTCTATGTACCAAATGTATTTTCGCCTCATCAAAAAGACGGCAACAATGACTACTTTTTCCCATTCGCGAAAGCGCAACAAATCAAGCAAATAGACCAATTGATCATTTTTGATCGATGGGGAGAACAGGTCTTTCAACAGTACGATTTTCCTCCTAATGAATCAGAATACGGGTGGGACGGTACATTCAAAGACAAAGCATTAAATCCTGGCGTTTTTGCCTATTTCTTGAAATATACAAGGATTGATGGGGAGCAGTTTCAGATTTTGGGAGATGTGACGATTGTGGATTAGAAAAACAATAACATTTATTTAATTGTCTTTAACGTATTAATTGCGCCTAGCAAGTCAAACATAGCCGCAGAAAATTCTATTTTTGCGTACATATGCAGTTTCTATTTCCAAATTTCTTGTGGGCTCTCGGATTTCTTGCCATTCCGATCATAATCCATCTTTTCTATTTCAGACGATTTAAGAAGGTACAGTTCACCAATGTGAAGTTTTTGAAGGAGATCAAAGAAGAAACTTCTTCTAGAAATAAACTCAAGAATCTTTTGGTTTTATTGTGTCGATTATTAGCTCTTGGACTGTTGGTACTCGCTTTTGCTCAACCTTTTATTCCCAAAACAGATCATGTCGATTATAGTAAAAAAAGTGTGAGTGTTTTTGTTGATAATTCTTTTAGCATGGAAGCATTGAGTAGTGATGTCCCTCTCTTAGATAAAGCAAAAAAGAAGGCTAGAGAAATCATCTCTGCATATACCGAAGCGGATGATTTTCAAATTATCACCCATGATTTTTTAGGTCGACACCAACGACTAGTAAGCAAAGAAGATGCACTCAACTTGATCGATGAGATAGAAATAAGTCCATCGACCAAAAAGATGTCGCAAATTATTAATCGGCAAGCTCAGGTGATTACCAAAAGTGACAACAGTCCAGTAAGCTATATTCTTTCAGATTTTCAAAAGTCGATCACAGATTTACAAAATTACAAGGACACGATTTTTGATATTAACTTAGTACCTCTGCAAGATGTACAAGAGAAAAACGTAAGCATTGACTCCGTCTGGTTCACGGCACCTGTCCCGCTCTTAAATCAAAACAACCAATTGGTCCTAAGAGTACGAAATCACGGTCAAGATGATGTTGAAAATATACGCATCACTGCCTCTCATAATGGTCAAGAAAAGCCTGTAGGATCGATGAACATTCAAGCTTTTTCATCTAAAGAGGATACTATAAATCTTAGCGTACTTAAGCCGGGGTGGCAAGAACTAGTGATTAAAATCACGGATTATCCAGTACAATTTGATGATCAATTTGTCTTGAGTTTTAATGTGGACGATGAGATGAAAGTTTTGTCGATCAACGAAAATGGCAGCAACAAATATATGACGGCTGCATTCGAAGGATTAAATTCGTTTGGTCTGACAAATCAAGGAGTGAATAAGGTAACTTATGGTGACTTTGTAAATTACAATCTGATTATTCTTAATGACCTCAATACAATAAGTACAGGTCTCGGATCGGAATTGGCAAAGTATGTAAGTGATGGAGGTAATCTTTTAATTTTCCCGGGGTCTTTGGTGAAAAGAGATAATTACAATGCTTTTCTAAATCAATTGGCACTAGATGAGATACAACAGCAAAGTAGAGATAATCGAAATGTTTCGAAAATCAATACCGAAGAATTCATATTTGACAATGTTTATCTCCGATCGACCAGAAATGTCAAATTACCCAATACGACTTTAAATTACGTGTTCAGCAAATTTCAGAGTCGAGGTCAAGAAGCGCTACTCACATACCGTGATGGCAGTCCTTTTTTAATGAAATACTTATTGAATAATGGAAATGTCTATTTATGTGCTAGCCCCCTGAATCAAAAAAACAATGATTTGGTAGCTAATGCGGAGGTCTTTATCCCAATGCTTTATAAAATGGGTATTTCTTCTGGCAAGAAAAAGAAAACAAGTTATATCATAGGTCAGGATCATTTGGTAGAAGTAGATCGAGGATCGGGGAATATGGATTTTAATTTTGAAATCACAGGGCCCAATAATTTTATCCCCGGACAAAACAACTTAGGTTCAAAAATGATTCTAGACACTAAAGATCAAATCAAATCTGATGGTTTCTATGACTTGACCTTGGACAAGCAACTCGTTTCTAAGTTGGCTTTCAATTACAATCGATTAGAATCCGATTTAAAATACTATAGCCCATCGGAATTAGAAGGAAATGATAATCCGTCATATAAAATAATTGACAACTCTGTAGATGCCAATTTTACTAGTGTTATTGGAGATAGAGAAAGAGGTATCGTACTTTGGAAATGGTGCCTTATATTCGTTTTGATTTTCTTATTGTTGGAAACACTGTTATTGAGATACTGGAAACTTTAATGTCTGACCATGATTCTACTGATTAAAAATGCGACCGTTGTATGCCGAGATAAGGCACTCAATGGAAAGAAATTTGATCTTTATATTAAGAACGGCATCATCGAAAAAATTGCCAAAAACATCAGCGATCAGAATGCAAAAACCATTGAAGCCAATAACCTTCACGTTTCCATTGGATGGATGGATATAGGCACACAAGTTGGCGAACCAGGTTACGAGTATCGAGAGACATTATCTTCCGCCGCAGATGCCGCAGCTCGAGGTGGTTTTACAACGATTGCTCCTTTTCCAAACACTAATCCTTGCGTGGACAACAAGTCGAGTGTACAATATATTCTAAATAATACTCAAAATTTACCGGTAGATTTTCTACCCATTGCTGCAGTAAGTCAAGGCTGCGCTGGCAATGATATCACAGAAATGATGGACCTATCCAATGCGGGCGCAATTGCGTTTTCGGATGGTAAAAAGCCCGTTCAGGATGGAGGACTGTTACTTCGTGCCTTACAATATGCCAAGGCGAGTTCGAAAAAAATTATCCAACGCCCCGTCGATTCCTCCCTAGAATATCACGGAATGATCCATGAAGGAAAAACTAGTCTATCATTAGGACTAAGTGGTATGCCTTCCTTATCGGAATACAGTAGCACCGCTAGAGATATTAAAATTGCAGAATATGCAGAAAATGAGATTGTATTACACACCATTTCTACTAAGGAAAGTGCGGATTTAGTAAAGACCGAACGAAAAAACAACAACCAGTTATCTGCCACTGTAGCTTACAAAAATCTGATTCAAATTGATGAAGATTTAATTGATTTCAATAGCAATCTTAAAGTGCAGCCGCCTTTAAGATCTTCAAAGGATCAAAAAGCATTAGTAAAAGGAATCAAGGATGGATCGATTCAAGCGATTTGTAGCAATCATGTACCGCTGGAGCAAGAGAAAAAGAAACTTGAATTTCCTTTTGCCGATTTTGGAGCCATTGGTCTGGAAACCTGCTACAGTGCTTTAAATACTCAGTTAGCCGAAATCGTATCCACCGAAATCTTAATAGACAGGCTTGCCTATGGTCCAAGAGAAATCTTAAATCTAAAAATACCTGAATTAAAAATTGGAAGCAAAGCCAATCTGACTTTATTTGATCCTAGTCAAGAATGGACCTACGATCGTCGAGAAATACGATCAAAATCAAAAAATACTCCTTATATAGGTGTTCAGTTTGTTGGGAAAGTTATTGGGATTATTAATGGAAAACACTATGTAACCAATTGAACGAGAAAAAACTTATCTTGATTAACTGAAAAACTAATTTTCTTCAACCAAACTCTTAACAATGAAAAATCATGGCGTTTCCAACGGATTGATGTATGGATTGGTATCCGTAGTATTGACCTTAATTATTTATTTAATCTCAGTGGAGCTCTATTTAGGGTGGACACCGATGATAATTTCTTTTCTAGTAACTGTTTTCTTTATGATAAGGGCTTGTACGACCGAAAGAAATGATAATGGAGGTGTACTTCCTTTTGCAAATGCTCTAAAAACGAGTTTCATCGTATATGTGGTTGGTGCTTTATTGATTGTAATTTTCCAATATGTACTTTATAATTTCATCGACCCTGGCTTGATCGACCTTGAAGTACAATCTGCTCTGGAAATGACGCGAAAAATGATGGAAATGATGGGAGCACCAGAAGCCCAAATAGAAAAAGAACTATCACAATTAAAAGATCAAGACTTCTCTATGACTCTAGGTAGAACCGCTGGGGCCTATGCTGTGTCCCTTTTGGGAGGATTTATTGTTGCACTCATTAGTGCTGCTATTACCAAAAGAAGTGGAAACGTATAAACTGGAATTATAATTGCAGTTAAA
>JAHDCZ010000111.1 GCA_020629615.1 Saprospiraceae bacterium | reverse complement strand
TGTTGTGACCGCGGAAGGATTCGAACCCTCAACCCTCAGAGCCGAAATCTGATATTCTATCCAGTTGAACTACGCGGCCTATTGATTCAAATATCCTTGTCATTTGAATCGCTTGCAAATTTATAAATTCAATCTAATGAAATAGCATTTTTTGGTCTATTACTGATATTAATTTGATAAGATGTTAATTGTCGTTTTTTTATCATTTGTATGATCTTTCTATTGAACACTTTATATATGTCATTTTATTAAATAGGGATTTTATCCCGAGTAAATGGAGGCAATTCCTTATTTCTTTTTTGCGGATTCTTCTCCTAGCTAATTCAGTGAATTTCATCTTTTACATTCTTCCTATTCTCAGGACTTTTGAAGTATTCAATTAACGAATAGGAAAAGCCGAAATCCTCAAATTGTAGGCATATAATTTAAAAAATAGAACAATGAGCTTGTATCAAGAAATGTATCCTGGTGAAGATTTTTCGGAACAGGATTTCTTCGAAGCGGTCCGTTATGTATTTCCAGAAACGGAAGGCTTCCACGAAAATCAAATTGAAGAATTTATTATGGAAACTGTGAGCCAAATGAGCCCGCTAGAAGCCGAAAACTTTTGGCGGAAAATTGGAAATTTCGCAAAAAGAGCTGGTAGAGGAATTTTGAAAGTAGCCTCAGTAGCAGCACCCATAGTGGGAACTGCTGTAGGAGGTCCTTTGGGAACAATGATCGGAGGTGTTGCCGGGAATTTGGCTGGAGCTGCTGCTAATGCTATACCCAGAGGTAGATCCAGAAGAAGACGAGGTGGTTCAAGAAGAAGTAGACGTAGAAGGAACCCAGCATTGCAAAGAGCTTGGAATCAAACCAGACAAACAGCTGCTAATCTCGGTCGATCGGCTCTTTCCGGTATGAATCAATACGCAAGAGAAAATCCATATCAAGGTAGTTCTCAATCAGGATCGCAGGGATCACCAATGACAAGAATCTTAAGTCGAGTCATTAATAACCCTGCTTTTCAAACTAGAATCCTTGGAAGCGCTTATGGAAATGGAAACCCAGGAGAATATTACGAAAGTGATATCGAATTCTTAGAAATGATGGAATCATTAAACTATTTGACGGAAAATATTCTAGATGATTATGAATCAATTGGTATTTCTACAAATGCAGAATCTTATGAAGGGAATGAAGAAGATGAGCTAAGCCGAATCAATAGAATAGAAGATTTTATCGAAGATCTGTTGGATTTTGAAGAAGAGGAATTCGAATTCGAAGAAAGTCAATGCTAGAATAATTATGAAAGAAATTGTTGATTTTTTAAAAGTGAATAGACCTGATCTACAACCGATGTTGGAAGCTTGGGAAAGTATTTATTCTCAAAAAGAAGAGGATGAAGATTTAGAATCAAAAATTGAGATGACGCAAGTCTATGAGAATATCAACAACATTCCTGTACATCATTTCAATGATTTAAATAACAAAATTGCAAATCTCGAATACTTGAATAATAAAATGGCGTATTCTTTAGGAGCTTGTGATAAATGTTTAGGTGAAAATGAGGATTGCACAGATTGTCAAGGCCTTGGAGTTCCAGGATATTACAAACCAGATATTAATCTATTCAAGGAATTAGTAATTCCTGCGATAAGACAATTCAAAAGAACAATTAAATATTAATCATTTTAAAACAAATACCATGTATACAACAGAAAATTATTACCCAGAAGATCTCGTTTTTGAAGATTTATTAGATGAAGATTTATTGGATGACGATGATTTTGATGAAGATTATTATGAAGACATCGATCTTGATGATGGAGATTTAGAATTTGAGGAAGACTTTGCTGAAAAGCGTTGGAGAAGACCAAGAGGCTTACGTGCTTACATTCCTAGACGAAGAAGAAGGAGGCCAAGTCGATTTAGACCCATTCCTTCTAGAGTCAAAAAAAGATCTAATTTTTCTAAACCAATGCAAGGGAGAAAATCAGATCCCATTGCCAAAGGAGAATTGAAGAAAATCGTCGATTCTATTTCAAAGGAAGTAAATACTTTGAAGAAGACAGTCTTAAATAGTGATAAATCCATTAAATCTTTGGATCAAAAATTTACACAAATTGCAAATGCCAAGTCGCGTAAAGACAGCAATCAGACCAAGGTGTTGAAAAACATGCAAATGATGAATATGTTGGGATCACTCCTTAATAAACCCACATTTGATGCCAGTAATCTAACGGTTGAATCCAACAGTGGAAAAGTTAGTGAAGTGAATCCATCTAAAACTATTGTTCAAGATTCAACGTGGTCATTGATTTTGCCGATGCTAGCGACGGCAGGGGATGGTAAAACTGGAAAATCAGATATGGGTAGTATGCTGCCATTAGTTCTTTTGATGAGTCAAGGTTCCAAGAATAGTACTTCTGGAAATTCTTCCAGCAATGATATGATGCTTCCACTCATGTTAATGATGATGAATAAATAATTTTTAATGGTTTGATTATTTCTAGCCAGTAATTAAAAAAAATCAAAGATGAATTTATCAAGTGTAATTATGACTAAATACTTGTCAGATAAACACGATATAAAGGATGCGAATTCTTTTATCCTTAAAGGAATATTAGTGGACAAGTATATTGACAATCCTGGAATGTCTTTTTTATTACAAATGAAAATCGCGGAAGGCGAGGAAAAGAATGCCATAGCCAAAGAGATAGATTGCAATGGGACCCAAGCTCCGGTAAATCCGGTAAATAATGTTACAGACGTTCGTAATTTGTTAATTGAAGAATTAAATAAATCAGATAGTAATTTGGGTGAAGCCCAGGATAATTTTTTAATTAAAATTCTGAATCTTTTAAAAGGATTGAATGAAAATTTTGATGTTGAAAAATTTCAAGAACACGCAAATGGATTGAACTCTAAGGAAGAGCAAGAAAATCTATTGAAGGAATTTAAAAAGCACGAGAGATTTTTAAATAAAGAAAATGGATATATTGATTCTCTAATCGAATTTCTAAAGAAGAATGATGATTTGGACTTAGGAACATTCAATAGTTTGACAATTTTCTTGTGGAATAAATTCGAATTTCTAAGACGTGCTATCCGCTTTTAATTCAAGATGGATCCCAGATTAAAAATAATTGTTAAAGGAAATCCAGATGAGGAGTTGCATCTTTTGATGCGACTCCACCATCAAAATGAAATTCCTCCAGGAGTAAATGTTGTATCTCAATTCGGGGATATCATCTCATGTAGGATTCTCAGGAAAAATTTAACCGACATTTATAATCACCCACGGACGAGAAGCTTGAAAGCTCCATTTGTAATTCCTGTTTCTTGTTCAATTTGCGAAGAGGTTCAATTCGATGAAAGTGATTCTATTTCAAATTCTGCTTTCAGACATGAGGATGAAGAAGTTTCACCAGTTGTGTTTGGAATCATTGATTTTGGATTTGATTTCACCCATCCAGATTTTGTCAATCATTCTAAAGAGACGAGTAGATTTGAAAAAATTTGGATTCAATCGGATAGAAAAGCTGTAAATAACAAATATGGATATGGAAGAATATTGGATAATCATCAACTCAATGAGGCCTTATTGCAAGAAAAACCATTTGAATATTTAAACTATCATCCCGGTAAATACGATTTCTTTGGCAGAGGTAGTCACGGATCACATGTCGCTGGTATAGCCATAAGCAATGGAAGTGTTTCAAAAAAATCATTTGGAAACCGTTCAAATATTATAGCAGTGGATATGGGTTCAAATTTGGTAAATGGATCGAATTTATCCCTAGGCGATTCAGTCAAACTCATTGAAGGATTGGATTTTATTTTACAACAGTCTGGCGATAGACCAGTTGTGATAAATATGAGTCTGGGCGGACATGGAGATTCCCATACTGGTTACTCCTTGGTCGAACTAGCGATCAACAATATTCTAAGTGCAAGGAAAGGGACAGCAATCGTACAAAGCACAGGCAATTATCATGAAGCAAATTGTCATATAAGTGGTAGACTTACTAATGGAGAAATTATAGAAAGAAAGTGGTTTTTTAAATCTAAGGATCGAACACCCAACGAAATGGAAATTTGGTATTCAGGTGAGGATCAAATTTCCTGTGAAATTAGAAGTTCCGAAGGAATTGTTCTTGGGGTTTCCAGACCTTTTGAAGACACTATTATAATGCACAAGGGAAGGAAGATAGGAGTGATATTACATAGAGCTTTAGAACCAAATACAGGTTTGAATCATATTAATATTATTCTTTCGGCTCCCGCATTTGATGATGTTCTAATATTGCGATTAGTTGGGACAAAAATTGAACAGGGTGATTTTCATGCCTACATCGAAAGAGATGACAGAGGTCAATCTCATTTTAATCCCGAAATAGCGGATAAAAATTTTACCACTGGTTCAATATGTCATGCTCCTTTGTCCATAACAGTTGGAGCTTATAATCAACATGCGATATCAAAAGCACCATTGTCTTTCAGTAGTGCAGGACCTACTGTAGATGGTAGGATGAAACCTGAATTGATGGCTCCAGGTAAGCAAATCGTCTCAGTTTGTTCGGCCGCTGCTTCTGAAGATCGGGCTTCTGGAAGGCTTTGTTCCAAAAGTGGATCAAGTATGGCTGCCCCAAAGGTGGCTTCAATTATCATTAAAATTCTTGAATTAAATCCACATTCATCAATTAGCGATATAAGATCTACTCTTTTTAAATACTGCAATTATTCGCAAATCAATTTTAATCAAGATTCTAATAAAATCGGTCATGGTTGGATAGATGAAAAACGCTTCATAATCGATTTTATAAATACTAAAAAAAATATCATGAACAACAATCTAAATAACAGTGTTTTGTTTGAACATACTGCTCATCCGGAAACTATACAGCTAAGCGAAAATATTTCTTCTTCAGGGTTACAATGGTCAGGAGCATCATCAGATCAAATCAGTTTTATGCGCGCTGTTTACAATGCTTGTTTGACAAGAAGTCAAAATAGAGGTAGAAATTTTGTGGGAGATGTCGATAGTAATCTACTTCGTACAGTAGAAAATAGAGGACAAAGAAGATATCAATTAAGGATGAATGCGGCTGATTCATATCTTAGGATGATTGCGCAAATTAATAATGATATCAATCAGCAGAGAGTTAATGTTAATGTCCGACTAAATAGCGCCTATCGAAGTGCTTCGCATCAGTTTCGCTTATGGAATAATTATTTTATTAACAAATACTATAGGAACACCATTAGCGCTCGACGCTCCCAACCGGGAGGTGAACATGGAAGTGCAGCAGTTAGATATATGATGTCATATGTAAGAAGACGTATTGCAACACCAGGCTATAGTAGTCATAATAATGGCTTAGCAGTTGATTTTCATAATACAGAAAATGGAAGATATTTTAAAAATAGTACTTCAGAAAGTGCCAAAAGGGCTTGGCGATCAAGTTGGTTACATCGATGGTTAACGGCAAATGCTGGATCATACGGATTTGTACCCTATAGTTTTGAACCTTGGCATTGGTCATATAATGAGAATCTAGACACCAGAATACCTTCATCTCGACCTACAATAAGTCCTTCCAATGATCCAGTTCAAAGTGATCCAATTTCTCAACGTCCGGCTTCAAATACTCAGCCAACTCCCTCTTCGGGGAGTACATCAGCTAATTCAAGCTATTATTCAAGATTCAAGAATTACCTTGGACGCTTTGGTAGATGGTTTGGATTCGAAGAAATTCCAATTGAGGAGATTGATCAATCACTACTTGAAGAAAATGAGCTAGAATTTTTTGATTTACAGCGATATTGGAATCGGATCAACCAAAATCTAAGGCCACAATTGAGAAATTTTGTAGGAAAACAAACCCAACCGAATGTCTATGCCTCACCTAATAGTTCAAGTTCAAATGGAAACTTAAATCGTGAATGGCCTCAAAATAGAGCACCTAGAGAAGGAGAAACCTTACAAGGTCATCCGATTGTTATAAGCAGAACACCAAGAAGAACTCGCTTCAGTGTGGTTTTGGAAGGTCGAAATTATTTAATTGTTCGATACGGAAATAGACGGGGTATTATGTATGCACCTTCTGTATCATCTTCTCTTTTAAATAGAATTGCACAAGAGCGAGCCAGATCTACGGGAAACGCTTTTTTGAATAAAGCGATTAGAGGATTTGCTGTTTTTGGTGAAGGAGGATTTAGTGCTATTAATACATATGATAATTTAATACTTACAGTAGGTACCGGATTTGGTGGCAGAAGATTAAACGATTTTTTAAAAGAATTTGATGGTACAACTTTAGGGAATGCGCTCTCTCAAATATCTTATCTAAGAGGATTGGAATTCAATCGCTCAACGGATATTCGGTTAGATATAAATGCGATTCATAGAATCGTTGTATTACTGGAATCTAATTTAGAGCAAGTAGCTCAAGCTACCATAAATCAATACCTGCTCAAAAGTTTGAAATTAAGAAGAGGAACAGAAAATATCCAGCAGTTTTTGATGCGTGAGAATATTTCTCCTTTTGTAATCGGAATCGCCGCTTATCTTAGACACGGAAGACCTTTGTTTTCACCCAACCCAATGAGAGATTTGTTTCGGGCTGTGAGTATTGGCGGAAGAAATGAAAGTGTACAAATTGCCATCCTTTTAAAATTGCATGCTCAAAGAATTTTTAAACATTCTTCTCACGGCCCGAACTCTAGAAATGCTGCTGCGGCAGTTCAAAGAAGACTATGGTCAAAAATTCGATTGTTCATCTTGAAGAAGAGGGAACGACAACCAAATTATCAATTTGATTTTCAATCCGCCTCAAGGATTATACCTTCCCTGAGCTCAGAAGGGTTTAGGCCAACATTAAATAGGCCTCGCGGAATTTATCTCGTTTCGAACAATCAATATTATGATTTCGGTACAGAAACATAGGATTTTCACTCTGCTATCTACGGGGAATTTCCCCCTTTTTTCTAATTCGAAAATCGGATTTTTTTTGAACATAATTTACCTAACGTACAAATAATGAATGATTTATGAGCTTGAATACTTCGGAATAACTCTACTTGTCATTCACAATAAAGATTTAAAAAAATTATATTAGTAAGACGAATTAATCTTATGGATGGCTCAGTGAACATATCATTATCAGTGTAGAACATACTTCGGGCCATCCTATTTTTTACTAATCATTAAACTTCCGAAATGAACAAAATCTTTTTCAATTTTTTCAAATTTATAAGCATACCCTTCATCCAACTGGGTAAAGCACTAGAAGAAATTTTCTACCCACAGGAGGATAAATTTCCAGTTAATGAAGAGTTGATGAGTGAACATCTAATTTCTTTCACAAATGCTAAAGCCATGTATGATGAGTACATCGATAAAAGATATAATGTGATGAAACCAATTTTAGGTGACGATTTTCAAGATAGCAAGAGTAGTTGGTTTAGTATTGAAACCTTACAATCTTATATAAATCATTTGAAAACGAAAGATCAATTGATCGATCCTAGTATTTCTGGTATACGAATGTATTTTGGTGTATATCCAGAAGATTCAAACTCGCAAAAGGCGCAGGAAAATGGCTATTTAAACCATCAAAATATTTTTATGGTCCCAACATATTTTGATGAAGAAGGGGTCGAAACTATGTTTTATCTAAAACGTGATTCAAACAACAATACAACAGTAGTTACTATACCTGAACCTGAACCTGAATCGAATGCGATGCAAATAAGTGCTAAAAGTGCGACTGACCACCAAAATGATGGCACTGAAGACCTTGTTCTATTGAATGAAGGTAACCTCCGACCACCACCAATGAGTGACGAAGATAATATGGATTAAATGATTTTAGCGATATGAGTATTTCTTCTTTTTTTCAACAATCTGTTTTTTATGTAGAATTGCTTGCGCTTGTGGTCGGTTTATATCAATGGTATAAAGGAAGACTAGATAAAATACTCTTATTGGTTTTAGGATATCTGGTTCTTACTGTCACTATAGAATTAGGAGGAGATTATATTTATAGGATACTTCATAAATCCAATAATCGGTGGTTGTACAATGCTTATAATTTTATAACTTTCAATTATTGGTTTTTAATTTTCTACCAAATATTGAAAAAAGGAAAATGGATAATTGTTTCTTTTTCGTTGATCTACTCTTTATACGCCATATCAATATGGGTTCGATACCGAGATTTTTTTACTCATTTAGAAAGAACAGCCTTTATTCTTGGTGCGATATTGCTTACCATTTTAATTATGTGGTATTTTATAGAGACTTTAAAATCTGATCAAATATTAACAGTTTTTAATCAACCTGTATTTTGGGTCTCAATTGGTTTATTATTGTACTACTTGACAATTATACCTTTCAGAATAGTGAATAATTTTTATACCCTTCGAGGAGGAACAGATATCCATCATTTATTTATTTTGAAATATATTGTAGCCAATGGAATGTATTTATTCATCGCTTATGCTTTTACATGTCGACGGACCCCAATACAGTAATTATTATCACAACCTGTAGTATACTTATATTTTTAGTATTTGTAATTATTGTATTCTTTATCATTTTTAGGAATGCGAAAACCAGAATACTTTTTGAAAAACAACTACTAGAATCAGAAGTAATTAAATCACAGCTTGAGATTAGAGAAGATCTTCTTCAAAATATTTCGATGGAATTACATGATAATGTTGGACAAATTTTATCGGTGGCCAAATTAAATTTGAATACTCTACCTGACTCCGTACCAAACAGTAAAATGATTAAAGAAACGTCTGATTTAATTGGAGAAAGTCTTAGCGAAATTAGGCACTTGTCAAGAGTATTAAACCCCGAAAATATCAGACGACTTGGCTTAGAAGAAATGCTTCGTTTAGAATTTGATAGATTAAAAACCGTCGGTCATGTTGATTGTTTACTTGAAGTTACTGGTAAGGCATTTGTTTTGCCATCTGATGTTGCCATTATTTTAGTTCGTATCGTTCAAGAGTTTATAAAAAATTCACTAAAGCATGCTAAGGCAAGTCAAATAAAATTAAGCATACGATATCATTTGTCTTCTTTATCTCTTAACTTAGAAGATAACGGAATAGGATTTGATCCGGCTTTAGTGGAGAATAATAAAATTAATGGTCTTAAAATAATGCAGTACAGAGCGGACTTGATTGGTGCAGATTTTAAATACCATTCTATAATTAATCAAGGAACTCAATTAAATGTCAACTATAAATTAATCACATGAGAACTACTTCCATCTCTATTGTTGATGATCATCAGCTATTCGCTCGTGCACTTTCTTCGATTGTTAATTCCTTCAG
>JAHDCZ010000110.1 GCA_020629615.1 Saprospiraceae bacterium | reverse complement strand
ATTTCTTGGATAATGTTGCAGGCTGGATTCTTGAGTTGGATCGTGGAGAAGGCATTCCGTGGGAAGGAAATTATAGCAGTTGGTTAGAACAAAAATCCAATCGATTGGCCAATGAAGAAAAAGAAGAATCCAAGCGACAAAAAATCCTAAAACGAGAATTAGAATGGTCGCGAATGGCTCCCAAAGCACGTCAAGCCAAAGGTAAAGCTCGTCTAAATGCGTACGAATCATTAAGTAGCGCAGAAACGAAAGAACGTGAAGCAAAACTGGAATTATATATTCCACCTGGTCCGAGGTTGGGAGATGTAGTCATCAATATAGAGGGATTAAATAAATCATATGAGAACAGAGTCCTTATTGAAGATCTCAATATGGAGATTCCCAAAAATGCCATCGTGGGAATTATTGGTCCAAACGGCGTTGGAAAATCTACGCTCTTTCGTATGATCATGGGACAAGAAACTCCCGACTCGGGAAAAATCACTGTTGGAGACACTGTTCAATTGGCCTACGTCGATCAATCCCATGAAGACCTCATTCCAGAGAAAACAATTTATGAGGTCGTAAGTAAAGGACATGATTTTATTCAAGTGGGCAACAAAGAAGTCAATGCACGCGCATACCTGAGTAAATTCAATTTTGCAGGAAGCGATCAACAAAAGAAGGTAGGCGTTTTGTCAGGAGGTGAACGCAACAGATTACATCTCGCGATTACTTTAAAAGAAGGTGGCAATGTATTACTTCTTGATGAGCCGACCAATGACATTGATGTGAATACGCTTAGAGCATTGGAAGAAGCGATTGAAAATTTTGCAGGCTGCGTTCTGTTAATATCGCATGACAGATGGTTCATCGATCGATTGGCCACACATATATTGTCGTATGAAGATGATGGAAAACAAATATTCTTTGAAGGAAACTTCAGCGCTTTTGAAGCCGCCAAAAAAGAACGCCTCGGAGAAATCAAATTGAAACGTCCACGTTTCAAGAGTCTATTATAAATAGAATTATGTATCGTAATATTGAAATTATATTTCTAGCATGCCTTTTTTCTTTGGTTTCATGTGACAAACCAAAGAATGATAAAACAACTCATTTTGATAATTCTTCTGTGAAGACCAAAAAGGATTCGGGGATTCCAGTATTAAACGTCGGCACATTTCATATGGGAGAAACTTCTGATGCCAATTCAACGGAATACGATGAAGCCGATGAAAAAAATAAAAAAGACATTTTGGAGTTATGTCAAAAGCTATCCAAATTTAATCCTACGATAATTCTAGTCGAAACGGTTCCTGAAAGAAACGAGATACTTCAAGATTTTTATGAAAAATATAAAAGAAATCCTGACATTAATACTCCTTACTCTGACAGTGAAGTTCAATTAGTAGCTTTTGAAATTGGTAGATTAGCAGGAACAGAAAAGATCTACGGTATAGATCACAAGTTGTCCTACAATTATGATCTATCTGATGTCGCTTCAAAGAACAATGCTACAAAATATTTCGAGCTAAGGGATAGTTTGATGCGTATCGTCAATAGTTTAAAGACTGATGGGAATTTGAGTCAAACAATACTTGATTATAACACGGAGGAAATGTACAATTTTCTGATTACCATCAATGCTGATTTACTGTGTTATGCCAACTCACCAGAAAATTTTGAAGGAGCAGATGAGGCTGCAAAATATTACCAAAGAAATTTAAGAATGTATGCAAATATCAATCGACTACCAATCGATTCTACTGACCGAGTTTTTATTTTATCAGGAGCATCACATGCTGCGTTCTTCAATGATTTTTTGAAACGAAGTCCCATTTACAATCTTCAATCGTTAAATGAATATCTAGGAAAATAAACGAATGGTATTTAGTTCCATCCTCTTTCTTTTATACTTTTTACCGATTTTTTTAGTCGTCTATCAATTTCTTTCCAAAACTGAGTCCAAGAATTTATGGATTCTATTGGCCAGTATTTTCTTTTATAGTTGGGGTGCTCCTTGGTTTGTTTTCATCTTAATTAGTTCAACCATTCTGGACTTTCATTTGGTTAAACAAATGTATAATTGTCGAGATTTGGTCATTAAAAAAAGATGGCTAATCACTTCAATCACCCTAAACTTGGGACTCCTCGCCTACTTCAAATACTCCAATTTCTTTGTTGAAAACATCAATTCCTTTTTAACAATGATGGACTTCCAACCGATGGCATGGATAAAAGTTGCTCTTCCCATTGGTATTAGTTTTTATACTTTTCAAACACTGACCTATTCTATTGACGTCTATAGAGGCGTCAGTAAACCTCTACAAAAAGTTAGCGATTATCTTTTGTACATCATGATGTTTCCTCAATTGATTGCTGGGCCGATTGTCCGTTACAATTTAGTGGCAGATCAAATAAAAGCTCGTCAAGAAAAATATGATGATAAGTTAAATGGCATATTTCGATTCAGTATCGGACTCGCAAAAAAAGTTTTAATTGCCAATCAAATAGGAACAGTTATTGACCCTTTGTTTTCTGATATCTCATCCTTAAATACCGGTATGGCATGGCTGGTTATCATGGCCTATGCCTTTCAAATATATTTTGATTTCTCTGGATATTCCGATATGGCCATCGGTCTTGGCAAAATGATGGGATTTAAATTTCCCGAAAACTTCAACAGTCCTTACATCTCTAAAAACATTACAGAATTTTGGCGACGATGGCACATTACTTTAGGAAACTGGATGAAGGATTATTTGTATATCCCTCTAGGTGGAAATCGAGTCTCCTCAACTGGAAGATTATATTTTAATCTTGGCTTTGTCTTCTTAATGTCTGGACTTTGGCATGGCGCATCTTGGAATTTTGTTCTTTGGGGAGTATTTCATGGGAGCTTCTTAGTTCTTGATCGCTTGTTTCTGATCAAGTTAAATGCAAAATTCGGTGGACTTTTCAGTATTATGTTCACTTTTACCTTAGTCGTATTGAGCTGGGTTGTTTTTCGTTTGGAGCAAATGGACGACATCTTTTTGTATTATCAAAAACTCTTTAATTTTTCCGGTTGGGAGATCACAACAATTGGCGGTGCTTTTTGGATCACATTTTGTTCTGCTATACTATTTTCTTTTTGTACGCTTTCGCGGAATGTTAGAGTTGTTGAACAATGGATGATGAACACACCAAAGAAACCTATTGGTATGATTCTTCAATTTATTGGAACTTGGGCCATACTACTGATTTGTATCGCTACTTTAAGTACTAGTGATTTCAATCCATTTATATATTTTAAATTCTAAATGAAAGAAAACGCTAGACATATCGCTAAGGGATTATGGATCTTGAGTTTGATTCTAATAAGTACCTGTGCGGCTAAGCAACTCATTGATCCGACACCGCTCCGTCCTCTTAAGGGTGCGTTTACAAAAGCTGATTTTCCTAGTTTTTCTTGGTCCAAGTGGATAGACGGGAGCTATCAACATAAATTTGAAAAAGCATGTGCCAATAATTTTGGCTTTCATACTTTGTTTATTCGATGTCATAACCAATGGAATTTTTCCATTTGGCGAAAGCCAAGAGTAAAAAAAGTAACTATCGGAAAGGACGGTTATCTGTTTGAGCAAGTTTATATCGATGGTTTATTGGGAACAGATTACAATCCAAGAAAATATAATTTTGATCGAAAAAAGAAAAACATTAAAAGTGCTTATGAAAATTTAAAAGCCGATGGACAAGATGTTGTCTTTTGTATTATGCCAGGTAAAGCTTTTATTCATCCAGATAAAATTCCTGATCCAACCAGATCAATTCCAGAGAAAAACATGCATACTCTGTTTATGGATTGGGCCAATAAATCTCAAATCGAAGTCATAGATTTCCAACAGTACTTTGTAGAAAATCAGGACAACATTCCGTATCCAATATTTCCAAAACTAGGAATACATTTAAGTAAATATGCAGAAAGTATCGTTTTAGATTCGATGCTTCGATATATTGAAAATCATTTCGATCGAAAGCTTTATGATTATCACTTTTCAGAAACTACCATTAGCGATATCGCTCAAGGAAGAGATCAAGACATTGGCAATGCCCTCAACCTCTATTTTCCTCTCGAGAAAGAATCCTTGGCATATCGAAATTTTAAAGTGGATTCTGTTTACTCTGAAAATCCAAATCTTCTTGTGATTGGCGATAGTTTTTATTGGGGGCTATATGCTCTTGTATTGAATAATAATCTATTTCCTCATCACGAATTTTGGTATCGCAATCACAATGCTTTTCCGGACAAACATAGACCAAAAGAAAAGGAATCAAAAGCCCAACGAGCTATTCGATGCATTGAAACATTTGACATGACTATTATTTTGCTGACTAGCGTTGGATTAGATGATGCTGGATGGGGATACTTTGACGATCTTGCTGAGTATTACGAAAAGAAGCAATGACTATAATTGCAATAATCTTTCGATCATTTGTACGATTCGCTTGGCCTTTATGTCTTCGGTAACTGATTCATGGATTCGATCGATCCACCTATGTTTTTCTCTTTCTTCAAGCATATTAAATTTTTCGATGAGATTTGGTGCTGCTTCCCGTAAGCATGATTTAATTTCCTCCGACAAATCGCTCGGTGATACATCCAAACTTAAGATAATCTGAACAATATCTCCCGCTTTTTTTTTAATGGCTTTTTGAATGGCTGATTTGACGGGCAAAAATAATTTCCCCTCTCCCATCGGCATTAATTTGTAATGCTTAAGAGGATAATCATCTATGCTTCCATTCACTCGTACCCATCCAAAAGGCTTCGTTTTATCTTGTTTAATTTCGGGAATTTCTGCATAGGTCCAGCCCCCTTTCCCAGGAAACTTTTTGAGTAAATATTGACCAGAAACAAGATTTAAAATGCCCATTGAATGAAATAAACGAAGATTGAACTCTTCTAAAGAATAATAATTATTTTTGTTGCTTAAGAAAAAATGAAATCTTTATTTGAATAAAAGATTCATCGATCCTCAAATTAACACCACACGAAATTAATGCAAACTATGAAAAATACGATTAGTACACTTGTGATTTATATCGTTTTTAGTTTAACCATGATGGCTCAAGACTGGACCGTCATTCCCTATGAAAACATCAGTGAGAATGATCTCAGAATAATTTCTTTGTATGAAGATACAGATGGAAATATTTGGGGAGGTAATGGTTATGCCGGACGCGTTATCCGATGGGATGGAGAAAATTGGGAAACCTTTAATAGTAGTGAAACTGGTATGAACGATAATTCTCCGTTTGTTGGCGATATTCTTCAAGATTCTAATGGAAAAATGTGGTTCTGTTCCTCGGATGGTATAGCAACTTGGGAAAATGGAAATTGGTTAAACTATAAAACATCAAATTCAGAAATTCCTGAAAATTTTGTCACTGGTATCGTAGAAGAGGATGGAAAGATGTGGTTTACCATGAGAAAAAAACTTGTTTCATTTGACGGATCAAATTGGACAAGTGTCGAAATTCCCGATGCACAATACAATGCTGGGGATTTGGCATCAATGGGCAATGGTAGCTTCTTTGTTACCATGTTAAATGGAGATCCTGTCAGGAGATTTGATGGGACCAATTGGGAGATTTTTAGCAAAGACAATTCGGATATAAACTCTGATTATCAATATTATGTAGAAAAGTTTGACAATCAAACTTTTTGGTTTGGTGGTCCGAATGGAAGAGCAAATTTGTACGAAAATGGATCATGGACACCATCGGCAGATATTGCTGGATGGTCCTTAGGCTTGAGCGAATACATTACTGGAATAGCAATAAATGGTTCTAAAGATGATGTTTGGTTCTCTAATGGTGACGGGCTATTTCATCTAAAGGATGGAATAGGGACTGAATACAATACAAGCAACTCACCTATCACTTCAAGTGAAGTCCATACCGTTATGATTGCTTCCGATGGTAAAGTATGGTGTGCAACTGAAAATGAAATTCTTATTTATAATGATGGAACCACCAATTCATCGGAGGAAATAACAAGTGAGATAAGTTTAAAAATTAATTCTAATCCCGTTCGTGAGATTATCGATTTGACCATTGGTGTAAACAATCATGATTTGAGTGATAGAGCTAATATCGCAATCTATAGTTCAAATGGTCAATTGATCTCTACTCACACAACAACTAACACTCACATGAAAATCAATGTTAATGATTTGACGAAAGGGATATATTTCATGGAATATTCTGATGGTATAAACAGAGCTGTTATTCAATTTATCAAACAATAGCACGGCAGGATTGGAGCCCTGAAAACAAGAAATGAGATACATGAAGATATATAAATAAGAGGACTCATTCTATACTATCCTTGGTCTAAATCAGAAAGGCACTCCATACTCAAGTTTCTAGTCATCATGTACTGATAAACTTACCACTATACAACTTACCTCCTACTTCGATACGATAGACAAGTGGCATTGTGCTAATACCGTGGTAATGACTCTGATACAGTGCCTCATGTTTTCCTGTCTGTTGATATTCATTTACTAGTGTTGCTAACCTTTGTCCCATGATTGAGAACACAGAAACTTGAATATTTCCCGGACGATCCAAATGATACTCGATGATAGTTCCTCCCGATCCATTGGGTCGAGCTAGATGTTTGACGCCTTGCACAAGCGGAATATCATGAGTACTAACACCGATACAGTCGAATCCGAGATCTAATCGCTGGTACGATTCTCCAAGAATAGCATCTACTGTACTGGGATCAACACATAGCCAGGATTCCAAAATGCTAGCATATATCTGACGAAAATCGATTGAATGTTTTAAGTTACCGTTATTATCCGTATCACTTAAATCAGGATCATCTCCCAAAAATCCATTTTCATTTAATGCTGGACCGAAGAGCATGACTGGTGCGGCAGTACCATGATCTGTACCACCGGTATTTTCATTTATTCTACGACCAAATTCAGAATAAGACATAGCCAAAACATCATTTTCTTTATCACCAGCAGCCAAATCACTATAGAACTCGCTCACTGCCCTTGCCAAATTATTCATCAATACTGGATGACTATTATTTTGATTTTCGTGGGTATCAAAACCATCCAATGTTACCATGTATAATCGTGTCCCAAGATTTCCTTTGATTAAGCGAGCAACAATTGCTAATTGTCGGCTTAATTCGTTGTTAGAATAAGCAACCGAATTTGAAGTACTCATATATGCATCACTTATTTGTGGCGCATAATTAAAAGTTACATTCATAATCGAACGAAGAAAACCTACTTGTTCTCCATAATAACAATCATCAGGCAAATTTTCCGTGTCGTACACCAGTCCACTTTCGGCTATTGATATTAATCGATCGGGTGTATTAAAATTAACCGCCAAGTCGATTTGGTCTGGATTATGATAAGCGATGCTCGAACCACTACTTATCTTAATAGCTCCTGGAATGTCTGGAAGATTTTCCAGATAATCAGGATTTTGATCAAGAATATAGCGACCGAGCCAACCCGATTTATCCAAATTAGATTGCAAATCAGTATCAGCCGAGTTCCAAATATCACTCGAACTAAAATGTGAAAGATTGTGATTATCGTACCCTACTGTATTAACGACCTTCATTTGTCCCTCATTCCACATCGGCATGATGGATTGCATCGTATTTGGAACTGCAAATTTATCATTCAAACTTAGCAATTGGTTCTGAGGAATTCTTATTGTAGGTCTTGCATCCTGATAGGTTCCGTAATCAAAAATAGGCACGATCATGTTCAGGCCATCGTTTCCGCCTTTGAGGCGAATGAGTACTAATATTCGTTCATCGACATCTCCATTCCCCGTCAAGGGTAAAAAACTACCAGAAGCCATTGCGCTCACTGAGAAACTTCCTAAAGCCATTCCCCCACCTGTTGCCATTCCCAAAGCTTGAATAAAATTTCTTCTACTCCATGTTTGATGGTCATGACTATGCATTTTTTGATCCTTGAGGCTGGTACCTCTTTTATTATTTTTTGGCATAATTATTTTAATTGAAATTCTGGAAGATTAGCGATGTGAACAAGCAAGTAATAAATTTGAGCAGGTGTATATTCCCATTGTAAATTCCACAAACCATCGGTAAAGTAATTTTCAGGCACCTCACCTTTAAATACTTTTAAAGCCTCATCGTACTCGATTTGATTTTGCAATCCTTTAGGCAAAAAATAATTAATTAATTGATCTGTCACTACTTTAGGGTCTGTTTCATCTGGTCCGACCAAAGAGATGACATGATTTCTCAATGGTTCTAAAGTCATGCCTTCCAAAGAATAGAAATACACCATAATATTCTGAATACCTTCCCATCTAAATGGCAAGCTTGTAGAATTTATCCAATCCCTATTTCCGGGCCATCCAGCAACATCTACTGGATTAAAAATACTTTGATTATATTCGGTAGCGGCATTAATTATACTATAAATGAGTTCATCATTTTCTGCGTAATCAATTTCATTTAGGAAAGTTAAAAAGTATTCGACGTGTCCTGGAATCACTGTCCCAATATGGGCGTCTTCAAAAAAATGTTCGCTGCTGAATAATTGTTTAAACATGGGTGCCATTTCCCAATTGTTACTTCGCAGGGTCTCAGCAAGTTCCATGATAATTTGTTCATCTTCTGTTGGATTTACAAAGTGGCGATAAATTTTTGCACAAATGTATTCTGACACCTCGGTGGCGCGATGTTCAAAAAGAAGATCTATCACGTCGTCGTAGCCCCAATTTCCTGTCTGACCAAAAATTGTTTTAGAACCACTATCGTGCGCCAAAGGAATAAAGGTGACTTCCCCACAAAGGTTTACAGTATCGATCCCATTCCATCCTGTGATCGCGCGAGCAGTTTCTACGATATCCATTTGTGTATATCCATTATCGACTCCTAGTGTAAACAACTCATATAATTCTCGGGCATAATTCTCGTTGATATCAAACGTCGTATTCTGAATATTATTGAGAAAGATAAGCATGGCTGGAGTCAGTCCAATTTCTCGGACAAATTCTTTAAAATTACCTACAGCATGTTTTTGAAGCAGGGCGTAATACTGAAACATCCAAGAGGGACAACCATAACTTTCTAAACGCGTCACAAAATGATTGTGCCAAAACCAAGACATTCTTTCTCGAAAGCCATCCTTTTTTAAAGTCTTCATCCAATAAAGTCCTAACTCCAATATTTGAGCAACGATTTGTTCATTACGTATGGTTACATCAGGATCATAGTCCTCCAAGGTCCAATCCGACCATTCGGGAGGTACCGTCAATGGAAGCGTGACGGCATCGTCTATCATTTGACTGACAAGTGCTTCAGGCGAAGAAGACATTGCCTCT
>JAHDCZ010000109.1 GCA_020629615.1 Saprospiraceae bacterium | reverse complement strand
AAATGAGAATTATTATAAAAAGACGAAATCCAAATTAGTCTACATTATCGTGCAGAAACGAATTCTGCGAGTTACCGAAAGGCTTGTCTTCATTTTCCGAAATCGAATAATTTGAATAACGATTTCCAGCATCCTCGATGTCATCATCCAACATCACCTTTCTTCTTTTGTAAGCAGGTACATTTTCCATATCGGAAATGATCCTTGGACTATCCAGTGGCTTACTATTATTTTGCCGTAGGTATTCCCTTCGAGCAGACTCCATCTCATCCATCTTACGGCGCTCCTCTGACTTGATGTTTTCTTCCTCTTCTCTTATTTCGGCATAAATGTCTGATCTATTTAAAGACTCAATGGTTTTTTTGACATCATCGGTATCAAAATAAATTGTATTTGAATCTGTATTTTCTGACAAATCAATTACTTCATTTTCTTTCAAATCTGTTGCATCAACGTCATCAAGACCAACATATATTTCTTCTTCTGGAGCGGCATCTCTATTCTTCTTTCCACCTTCATTAAAGCCTGTCGCAATCAGGGTAATTCTTATTTTATCACCAAGACTTTCATCATAACAATTACCCCAAATGATATCTGTTCCATACCCAGCTTCATCCTGAACATACTCGGTAATTTCAGTAATCTCATCCATTGTCACCTCTTTGTTTCCGGAAGAAATATTTAGAAGTATATGCTTAGCTCCGCGAATATCATTGTCCTCCAATAATGGACTATTTAAGGCTGCATGAATTGCTTTTTGTGCTCTATCTTCACCGTCTTGCACTGAATTACCCATGATCGCTACACCGCTATCTCTCATCACGGTATTTACATCTTCAAAATCCACATTGACATGACCTGGGACCGTGATGATTTCAGCAATACCTTTGGCAGCCGTTGTCAAAATATTATCCGCTTCTTTAAAAGCTTCCGTCAAGGACAAGTTGCCATAAATTTGTTTCAATTTCTCATTGGAGATCACTACGATGGCATCCACGTTCTTTTTCAGCTGCTCTAGACCTTCTAATGCTTGTCGCTTTCTTCTGGTACCTTCAAACTTGAAAGGAAGCGTACAAATAGCAACCGTTAGAATATCCATTTCTTTAGCCGCCTTCGCAATAATTGGAGCCGCACCTGTTCCTGTACCTCCACCCAATCCAGCCGTAACAAAAAGCATTTTAGTACCGTCCGCTAAAAAACGTCTCACCTCATCAATGGATTCTATACAAGCTTCTTTTCCTTTTTCAGGAATGGAGCCCGCACCACGACCTTCCGTCAAATGTGGTCCCAATTGAATTTTAACCCCAACCGGATGGGAATCCATGGCTTGATTATCGGTATTACAAATGGCGAAGTCCACACCTTGTATTCCTTGATCAATCATGTGTTTTAGTGCATTACCACCACCTCCTCCAACGCCGAGGACTTTGATGATTGATTTTTCATTTTTTGGTATATCGAAAAGCATAATATTGAAGTTTCAGTGTTATTAAAATTCAGAGTCGGGTGTTGCCTCAAAAAAGTCTTTAGTGTAAGTAAACAATTTGCTGAAGATCTTTCTTCCTCTCCCTTCTGTATGAACATCTTCTGCATGATCTTCTTCCTCTAGGTCAAATACAACGGCATTTTCAGGCATGTTATCTATGGCCGTAATCAGCAATCCTATTGCTGTGGCATACACTGGGCTTGTCAAATCAGAACTGTATCCGTGTGCCAAATTTTCAACAGGTTCTCCTCTACGAGTTGGTAATCCTGTATGTTTTTCGGAAAGCAAATCAACATGTCTTAGAAGCGATCCACCCCCAGTCAATACGATTCCTGCAATTAACTTTCTTTCGTAACCAGATCTTCTGATTTCCCATAAGACATAATCGAAAATTTCCTCTACTCTAGCCTCGATGATTCTTGCTAAGTTCTTTTCTGAGATCTCCTTAGGATCTCTTCCTTTAAAACCTGGTATGGTGATGATGCGATTATCAAAAATTTCTCTTGACAAAGCAGATCCAAATTTCACTTTTAGCTTTTCGGCTTGGTCATTCATTACAGTGCATCCTTCTCTGATATCTTTAGTGATCACGTTTCCACCAAAAGGGATCACCGCCGTATGTCGAATAATGCCATCTTTGAAGATTGTGATGTCTGTTGTTCCTCCACCAATATCAACCAAAGCGACACCCGCCTCTTTTTCTTGTTCGCTTAAAACAGAAGCAGCTGAGGCAATGGGTTCCAAAGTCATATCTGCGATTTCCAAACCAACTTTTTCCACGCATTTCATTATGTTTCTAGAAGCGGTGATCTGTCCAGTTATTATGTGAAAGTTGGCTTCAAGACGGACTCCTGACATACCAATCGGATCGATAATATCTTGTTCGTCATCTACTGTAAATTCTTGAGGAATTACATGCAAAATTTTATCACCAGGAGGTAATACCAATTTATGCATGTCCTTGATCAGCTTTTCAACATCGTTCTTATCAATTTCAGAATTAGAATCGTGTCTGACTAAAAGTCCATGGTGATGCAAGGACTTAATGTGCTGTCCAGCTACACCTACGTGAACTATTTTAAATTTACACTTTGCGTTCCGCTCCGCAATCATGACTGCCTCTTTAATGGCTTTCACTGTTTTGTCAATATTGGATACTACTCCTCTCGACACACCTTCTGATTTCACTCGTCCCACTCCAAGCACTTCTATTTTCCCATATTCATTTCTACGTCCTGCTATGGCGCATACTTTGGTAGTTCCGATATCAATTGCAACCGCAATTTCTTGATTGTTATGTACCGTCTCGTTCATTGTTAATAATTTATATGGTTCTTGATTATAAGTTTCATTTACAATTCCTTAACTCCTACAATTTGGCCTTTAAAATCAATCTTCAATTCTGCAAATTTGCTCCAGCCTTCTCGGGGCAAACCGTCTTTGTAGAACACTTTAAGATTAAATAATTTATCGTCTAGATCCTCTGTAGGATTCAATGAAATTCTTTGCCTTCCCAATTTGGGAATCAAATACATTTGAGTACTACTTTTCACATGTACTTGTTCGATTAGAGCGACCAAGAAATCATCAGATTTAATTTTATGACATAATTCATAAACTGATTTTAAACTTGAATTTGATTTCTTACTTAAGAAATCTGCCTTATACTCACTTACTTTTCCGGTTACAACAGGCACTCTTATCGCTTGTTTTTCTCTTACATTAATCCGATTACCAACCACGTCCAAATAATAATCACCGTCATCACTTTTTACTCTCATAATGGGTTGGCGCTGTTTTACTATGACATTAAGAATACCATTAGCATCCAAGTAAGCATCGGCATCTTCCACCCTTGAATCATTCTTTATAGTCTGTTCAAAAAGACTCAAATCCATATCTCGAAGATTTGTTTCATTGGGAGTATATCCCATCTTGTTGATAAAAATCGATTTGATATCCTTCTTAGAAATCAGATTTCTTTTTCCATCTATTTTGTTTATGTGAATGCTAATCTTTTCAATTGGCATTTTCATTTTTCGCTGTACAGAAAGAACAAGTAATATCGCAATGGACATTAGAATGGCTGTCCAAATCGTTTTGGATTTCCAATCTTCAATATTCCATTTTGTATGCGTCATTAATTAATTCTTTAAGTGTTCTATAATTTTCGGTATTTCTGCATCGATGTCTCCTGCTCCCAAAATCATCAATACCTCTAGTTCATCTCTATTTAATTCTGTCACCAATTCCTCTTTAGAAATCAGTTGTTTATTTTCAATTGTCATTCTTTCGAAAATGATCTTTGATGTTACTCCTTCGATCGGCAATTCTCTTGCTGGATAAATGTCCAATAAATAGACCTGATCCAGAAGATCAAGTGATGCCGCAAATCCATCTTTAAAATCATTCGTTCGAGAAAATAAGTGTGGTTGAAAAATTCCAGTTATCTTTTTTTCAGGATACAAAGATCGAGCTGCCTCGATTGCTGAACTTAGCTCTGTTGGATGATGCGCATAATCATCGATCACTACCAAATCTTGTTCGTCTATCAACCATTCGAATCTTCTCTTGATTCCTCCAAAAGATTTCATTGCTTCTGCAATCATGTCAAAACTTACTCCAACTTCATGAGCCATCGCAATAGCCACCAAAGCGTTTTCAAGATTGTGCTTACCGGGCATTTTCATTTGGATCTCACCTAATTTCAAGCCCTCATATTGCACTGTAAAATGATGGAAACCATCTTTTAGCTTAAAGTCTTGATAGCACAATTGGCCATCTTTTCCAAACTCAATAAGTTTCACGTTTCTTCGAGAGAGGCCATCCATCCAATTCTTTGAAAACAAATTTTTCTTTCCTATTTGAAGAAAAAGAATTCCATTGTCTCTAATCCTTTCGCTGTATTCTTGAAATGTAGAACACATGTTTTGGTAGTTACCATAGATGTCTAGATGATCTGGATCAAGAGACATAATAGCACTCATCAATGGTTCTAGATGTAAGAATGATCGATCATATTCATCCGCTTCAAGGACAATGAAATCACTCTTTCCATTAATAAAATTGGAATTGTAATTCACCATAATCCCTCCAATGATTGACGTTGCATCTTTTTTACCGTATGTCAAAATATGTGAGAGCATCGAACTGGTTGTCGTCTTACCATGTGTCCCTGCGATGCATAAGGCATTTTGGGTTTCACTAATCAGTCCAAGCATCTTAGCTCTCTTTACAACAATGAACTCGTTTTCAAAAAACCAATTCAATTCTTTATGATCTTCGGGAATTGCTGGCGTGTAAACTACCATATCAATTCCTTGGGGAATTTGACTTATGTCATCTTCATAATGAATGATCATCCCTTCGTTTTCCAACGTTTTGGTAAGTAAAGTTCTGACCTTGTCGTATCCGTAAATTTCAATTTCTCTTTGCGCAAAATATCTTGCCAGTGCACTCATACCGATACCACCGATACCGATAAAATAGAGTCGCTTTATTTCTTTGAGACTTTCCATTATTTGACTAATGTGATGATCTCTTTTGCAATCAGGTCGGCAGCATTAGGTTTTGCCAACTGAGCTACATTACTAGAAAGCGCATTCAACTTTTGCGAATCATTGACCATCTTTATGGCCAAGGGAAATAAATTAGTTTCTGCCTCATTATCTTTCACCATCACTGCTGCATTTTCCTTTACCAAGGCTTCAGCATTTTTTGTCTGATGATCCTCTGCTACATTTGGAGAAGGGACCAAGATCGCAGATTGCCCGATGTTGCATAGCTCAGAAATTGTTAATGCTCCTGCTCTACAAATCACAAGATCTGCACAGTTATATGCGAGATCCATACGATCAATAAAAGGCAGTGCTTTTACATTTCCCAATTGACTTGTTTCAGTCTTAGAATATTCTTCATAGTAAAGTTTTCCAACCTGCCATATGAAATTGATATCCTTTGCTTCATTGGACAATATTTCAACATTTTTTTTGAATGCTGCATTCAGCGTTCTTGCTCCCAAACTTCCTCCAACTGTCAATATTGTTTTCTTATTTTGATCTAAACCAAAATGTTTATATGATTGAATTTTGATTTCATTGTTTTTGACAATATCCGTCCGAACTGGATTTCCCGTAAAGACTATCTTCTCTTTAGGAAAAAAGTTTTCCATTTCGGCGTAAGCCACACAAATCCGATCCACCTTTTTTGACAACCACTTATTTGTTAATCCTGCATAAGAATTTTGTTCTTGAATTAATGTCGGAATTCCAGCTTTAGCAGCAACTCGCAACATTGGCCCACTAGCATATCCACCTACTCCGACTACCACATCGGGCTTAAAGTTTTTCAAAATTCTTTTCGCCTTCTTCAAACTACTGAATAGTCTGAAAGGGAATTTCAAATTCTCAAATGTCAATTTTCTTTGAAGGCCTCTAATGTTTAAACCTTCAATAGGAAACCCCGCTTTCGGTACAATTTCCATTTCCATTTTTCCTTCCGCTCCTACAAATAATATCTCAGTGTCTTTATTTATTTCCAATAATTTATTAGCAATTGCTAATGCTGGAAAAATATGACCACCCGATCCCCCTCCACTAATTATGACTCGCATTGACCTCTTCAATTTCGTTTAATTCGAGTCTTTTTATTTTTGCTTCTTCAACGTATTTACTGACACTCAATATGATTCCCAATGCTATACAAGTAAACAAAATGGAAGTTCCTCCCATACTCACAAGCGGCAATGTTAATCCTGTTACTGGTACTAATTGAACTGACACGGCAATATTGGCGAAAGCCTGAATCACAATATTGAGGCATAAACCCATTGCTAAAATTGCACCAAATGCTTTTGGACTTTTAGTGACAATACTTAGGCATCTAAATAATAGCCATAGATATAATCCAAGTATTGACAATCCACCAATCAAACCATATTCTTCACAGATGATCGCATAGATAAAATCTGCGTATGCCATTGGTAAGTAATCTCTCTGCACACTGTTTCCTGGACCTAAACCAAACCATCCTCCCTGGGCTATTGCAATATTGGACTGATTGACTTGGTGCTTATCTCCCATACCAGAGGAGAATTCTGTAATTCTAGAAACCCAGGTATCGAGTCGAACAAAATCCGGAAAAGCTGCACCCAATAAAATCAAAATAGAGGCTAGAACTATCCCCATCAAAACAAGAAGTCCAACATATTTCAAAGAAACTCTTCCAATAAACATCATCAACATGCATGTAATAAATAACAATCCTGCAGTCGATAAATCCGCTGGTGCAATCAAGCCACAAACGATAATTACTGGTAAAATAATCGGCAAAAATGCACTATGAAAGTCCTTAATATATTCCTGCTTTACAGCTAATGATCTTGCGACATAAATAATTAATGCCAACTTAGCAAAATCAGAAGTTTGAAAAGTTTTATCAATCCAAGGAATTGTAATCCATCTTCTTGCGCTATTTATTTCTGTCCCAAAGAACACCGTATAAACTAACAAAGGCACACAAATCAGTAACAAAATTGGCGCTAATCTGGAATAGTTGATATAGTTCCATTTATAACACATATAAGTAAAGAATCCGCCCAAAGTCACAAAGATGGCTTGTTGAATGAGGTAATATTCTGTATTACCACCTCTTAAATTATATGCCATACTCCCCGTCGCGCTGTACACAGATAAAATTGAAAACAGGCCGAGTAAGATAACAATCAACCAAATGATTTTATCACCTTTTAAATCCTGATATAATTTTATTACTGTTGCCAAAATTTATTTTTCTAATAATTGAAATACTGCGTTTTTAAATTGTTGTCCTCGATCTTCGTAATTTTTAAAGAGATCAAAACTTGCACAAGCTGGAGAAAGTAAAACAACATCACCTGCCATTCCATTTTCGAATGCCCATTGCACCGCCTGATAAACATCTTGAGTTTCCAAAATCTCTGGAACGTGATTTTGAAATGCTAGTTTTAATTTTTCATTTTCTTTACCAAGGCAGATGAGCAGTTTTACACGCCCTTTTACACTGGAAAATAATTCTGAATAATCATTTCCTTTGTCCGTTCCTCCTGCGATCCAAATCATTGGATTTTCAACAGAATTCAAACCGTAGAAACTTGCGTCAACATTAGTAGCCTTACTGTCATTGATGAATTCGATGCCGTTAATTTTAGCCACTAATTCAAGTCGATGCTCAACATTCTGAAAAGTCATTAGGGCTTTTTGAAGTAGACTTTCGTCTAATGCTAAAGCTCTTGCCGCTTTTAATGCCAATGTTGCATTTAACAAGTTGTGTGATCCTTTTAATGTCAAATCGTATATTGAATTTCCATCCTTTGAGGTAATTCCGTCTTTATAATTTTTGGTGGTTACATTTACAATTCGAACATTCGACTGCATGTTTTTCATCTTTCGAAGAATTGTTGGATCATCTGCATTTACAATGAATAAATCTTCCATGGTTTGATTCTCAGCAATTCTAAATTTTGAATTAATGTATTCTTCAAAATTGGAATTGTATCGATCCAAATGATCAGGAGTAATGTTGATGAGAATAGAAATATTGGGTTTAAATTTCTCAATGTCATCCAACTGAAAACTACTCAACTCCAAGACCATGTACTCATATTCTTGCTCCACGATTCGTTTGCAGAAACTGGTTCCGATGTTACCACCGAGTCCTACATTTAGGTGACATGATTTCAACAAATGAAATAAGAGTCCAGCGGTAGTAGTTTTACCATTGCTTCCAGTCACTGCGAGTATTATGCCGTTATAATAATTAAATCCAAATTCAATTTCTGAAATGATTCTTTTATTTTCTGCTCGCAATTTTTGGATCACAGATGCCTTTTCAGGTACACCTGGACTCTTCACAAAAATGTTACACTCAATTAATCTTTCAATACTATGTCCCTTTTCTTCAAAAGGGATATTATTGTCATTTAATATTTTTTTTTCTTCGTCTTTGATGATTCCGTAATCTGAAACGAAAACATCAAAGTCTTTTTCTTTTGCAAGTAGTGCTGCTCCCACTCCACTTTCACCCGCACCGATCACGCACAGCTTTTCCATTATCTTAGCTTTAAAAGTATTATTGTCACAACAGCCAACATTAATCCCACGATCCAGAATCTTACTGATATTTTTGACTCGTGCATTCCTAATTTTTGGTAATGGTGATGGATAGGAGACATTTTAAAAATCCTTCTTCCTTCACCGTATTTTTTTCTGGTATACTTGAAGTAACTTACTTGGAGTACAACTGATAAATTTTCAACCACAAAAATTCCGCATAGTACTGGAATCAACCATTCCTTTCTAAGGAGAATAGCCATTGTTGCAATTACTGCACCTATTGCTAAGCTTCCAGTATCTCCCATAAACACTTTCGCCGGGTATGAATTATACCACAAAAACCCTATACATCCACCAAGAAATGAAGCAGCAAAAATTACGAGCTCACTACTATTTGGAAGAAATAAAATATTGAGGTAATCAGAAATAATAGCATTTCCAGAAACATAGGCAAGAATCCCAAGTGTAGCCATGATGATTGCGCTCACCCCTGTTGCCAAACCGTCTATCCCATCTGTAAGATTGGCTGCATTTGACACCGCGGTTATCACAAATATCACTAGTGGAAAAAATAATATCCACGAAAACTTTTGATAATTATCTCCGAGAAATTTTAGAATTGAAGTATAATTAAAAAACTCTTTTCGAAAAGGAATATCTGTTAGAGTTCCTTTGACATAAGCCATTTCTCGCATTTCCGCCGATTGATTTATGCGTGGAATTTCCACATTAGCGGTCCTAACAATTTCTAGATTTAATTCTTTGGCATCTTGAACAGGGATTCTCACTACAACATCTTCATGAAACATCATAATCGCGGCCACAAAAAAACCTAAAGCGACTTGACCGATAATTTTAAACTT
>JAHDCZ010000108.1 GCA_020629615.1 Saprospiraceae bacterium | reverse complement strand
ATGACGTCGTATTCTGGAAACATAATGCTGCAAAATTACGAGTATTTTATGAACTCAATGATTTTTATGTATACTCTCATCGTATATTTACGTCATAATAACGCATATCCTTTTAATATGCCTTGATAAATGGAATTATGGAGAGACATCAAATACTAAAAACAGAGCAAAAGGCTTTAGAGATTAATTTGAATGATAAAATCTATGGGACTTTTGCCGAAATCGGAGCAGGACAGGAAGTAGCTCGAAATTTCTTTCAAGCCGGCGCTGCAGTGGGGACTATTGCCAAGACGATGTCGGCGTATGATAAGACCTATTCGGATGCGATTTATGGAGCTGAAGATTCTAAGCGATATGTTTGCGAATCCCGATTGTACAAAATGTTGGACCACGAATATGGTTTAATGGAGGAGCGTTTGCAAGATGAACGTCCAGAAACATGTTTCTTTGTTTTTGCTGATACGGTTGCTGCGATCAATTATCGTAAAACCATCAAAGGAGATGGTTGGCTAGGGGTGCGATTTCAGTTGAGTCCCAATGAAAAACCCAACGAGTGCATGATCCATGTAAAGATGTTGGACAACGACAATCGTTTACAGCAAGAAGCCATTGGGATTATTGGAGTCAATTTGATTTATGCCTGTTATTTCTACCATAATGATTACGAACAATTTGTGTACTCCCTAATCGATGGATTGAGAGGACGAGTCAATGTGGATATGGTACGGTTATCGGGACCTCGTTTTCAAAAAGTAGATAATCGATTATTGGGACTCTATTTGGTGAAACATAATTTGACACCTGTCACGATGTTTGATGAAACAAAGAACAGTGTACACGCCTCGGAGTTTCTGTACAAAAAAGCATTGATGGTTGTCCGTGGACATTATCGTCCGCCAACCTTGGTGACAGAGGATGTAATCGATAAATCCTTTCAGCAGTTTAAAGAGGAGCCAGATGTAGATGAAGAAAAGGCATACATGGTGGCTGAAATGACTTTGGACAATCTCGAATTGGGAGGTGCAATCAATGAGTATGATTTTGTATTAAGGGCAGATTTGCTTTGCGCAATGGGAATGAAAATCATTATTTCAAATTGTAGCAACCATCAGGGACTGATCAATTATCTCTCGACCTTCAAAATTCAGAAGCTCGGACTCGTCATTGGTGTGAATGAACTCCAAGAAATTGTAAAAGAGAAATACGAGCAAAATCAAGACGGAAGACTATTGGTGGCTTTTGGTGAGCTGTTTACTCGCAACATCAAAATATATGCTTACCCAGCCCTGGATGAAGAAACCAAAGCCTTGAAAACTGCTTCGAATTTAGTCGTACCAGAGGGTATTAAATTCTTGTATAAATACTTAATCGAAAGTCAACATATCGTTGAGGTCAAAAAGTACGATAAGGAATTGCTAGAAATTTTCCCCCATCAAATTTATCGAGCGATCTGTGAAGGGAAAACGGGATGGGAAGACAAATTGCCTAAGCATTTGGCAGATATGATTTTGGAAAAAGGAATGTTTTGTTATTTGGATGATGGAATACAAGCAAAATAATGAAGATTATTATTTATCTCCTAGTAGTCCTATTTCTAAGTTGTAATGAACAGGCGCCTAAACCTAAAGTAGAAGAAATTTCTGACACAATTGACAAACCGATGCAGGAAAATAAAGAAGATTTTTTAAGCTTGAACTATGTGACCGGAAAATTTAATCCTGCCGAACATAAAGATTTTGTGATTATTCCAAAGAAATATGCGGACAGGGAAGGGATGTATTTACGCAAAGAAGTATTTGAAGCCTTCCTAATAATGGACGAAGCAGCCAAGAAGGATGGGATCAAGTTTGTGATTCGATCGGCTGCACGAAATTTTGATTACCAAAAAGGCATATGGGAGAGAAAATGGACAGGAAAAACCATTTTGTCGGATGGGACGAATGTCGAAAAAGATATCCATTCGGCGAAAGCCAAATCACTTAAAATACTTGAGTATAGCTCTATGCCTGGATCATCAAGACATCACTGGGGAACGGATTTTGATCTCAATAGTTTTAACAACGAATGGTTTGAAACGGGCGAAGGATTAAAGATGTATAACTGGTTGACAGCTCATGCCAAAGATTATGGATTTGCCCAACCGTATTCGCCGAAAGGCGCAGAAAGACCAGAGGGATACAATGAGGAAAAATGGCATTGGTCCTATTTGCCTACAGCCAATAAATTAACCGCCTTTGCTAGCCAAGAATTAAAAAGTCATATGATCAAAGGCTTTTTGGGTGATGAAACGGCAGAAGAAATTGATATCGTTAAAAACTATGTTTTAGGAATTCATCCTACCTGTAAATCTCACTAAGTGCGAATTGCTTACTCTTTTTTAAAAGGATGTTTTGTCGGGATCAACCGATGGATCAAGATATTTTGAGAACAGAATGATGTATTTTAGTAAGAATATTAAATCTTCAATTGAAAAATCAAGATAGGATGTTTAGGATATTGTTCATTTTATTGCTTTTGCTTTCTGTGAAGATGCAATCACAAGATCTTGAAGATATTCCTTTTAATTTACCTCTTTTTATCATTGAAACGGACGGTCAAGATATACCCAACGAACCAAAAATAATGGCTCGTCTTGGAGTGATTGATAATCCTTCTGGGGTAAACTATACAACGGATGCTTTTAATGATTATGAAGGATTTATAGGAATTGAAACTAGAGGCAATGGGTCAATCGCTTATGCTAAAAATTCCTATGGAATGGAAACAAGAGATGCGTTTGGTGAGAATAGAAATGTTTCTCTCTTGGGGCTACCCATAGAAAATGACTGGATTTTATATGCATCTCATATTGACAAGACCTTGATGAGAAATGTAATCACTTTTGATCTTGTTCGGAATATGGGAAGATATGGGAGTAGAATGCGACATATAGAGCTAATTATTAATGGTGAGTATAGAGGGGTTTATTTATTAATGGAAAAGATAAAGCGTGATAAAAATCGTGTGGATATCAGAAAGGCAAAAGAGGGTAGACCACCAGATAGTATCGGCTATATTGTTAAAGTTGATGCTGGATGGAATGAAGAAGTAGGGTGGGAATCTGAAATTTTATATGTCGATGAGTCTGGTACCGATTATTGGCCACGATATCAATATGTCTATCCCGAAAAAGACGATATTACTCCAGAACAGGATGAATTTATTAAAGACTTTATGTTGTCCGTAGACGAAGCCATGTTCAAAGCAAGGTATGAAGGCTTTGATGACGTATATCAAAATTTGGTAGACGTGGCATCATTTATTGATCTGTGGATCATCAATGAATTTACTGCCAATCCGGATGGTTATAGGATTAGTACTTTTCTACATTATGATCCTGGTTCGGAGAATCGAAAACTGATCGCTGGGCCTGCGTGGGATTATAATGTAGGCTATAGTAATTATTTTGAACGCTATACTTTTTATGATAAATGGGAATACGATAATGATTGGTGGCCACCACGATCTAGTATTCCTTTTTGGTGGCCTCGAATGCTTAAAGATGATCAATTCTTAAATTTGATGATTAAGCGATGGGAAGAGTTGCGAAGTACATTGATAACAACAGATTTGATTTATGCAAAAATCGATTCTGTTGATATTCATTTGGGACCTGCCATCGAACGTAATTATGAAATGTGGACAGATAGCATAATTCTTGAGGATGTTTACTGGGCGAGTACCAAGACTCATGATGAAGATGTTCAGTTTTTTAAGGATTGGATAGCACATAGAATTTGGTGGATGGATGGACAAATTCAAATGATGAAATCTATCGTTAATGAAGAAGAAAATAATGGAATTTTAATTTACCCGAATCCAGTTAGGGATCAATTTAACATTGGTTACTACCAAGACGTAGAAGGAAAAATAGATGGAGTGATTATTGACCGAATGGGAAGAACAGTCCAACAATTGGAGATTGAATCAGATATTGGAATCAATAAAAAGAACATTAATTTGCAAACAATTCCGAGTGGAATCTATTTTATAAAATTGGAGATTAAAGGAAAGCATATTGGCGCACAACGAATTGTAGTATTATAAAGAATAAAAAAACCATAACATTATGGCATTAGTAGAATCAACAATGATGAATTTGGGTACAAAGGCACCTACATTTAATTTACCTGATACCATCAGTGGAGAAAATAAAGATTTGGAATCCTTGAAAGGTGAAGAAGGTACACTGGTGTATTTCACCTGTAACCATTGTCCATATGTCATTCATGTGAATGATGAAATCCTTCGCTTGGCTCATGAATATCAAGACAAAGGAATCAATTTTGTAGCAATAAGCTCCAATGATATTGTTAATTACCCACAAGATGGTCCAGACAAGATGAAGGAATTAGCGGAGGAATTAAAATTCCCATTTCCTTATTTATATGATGAATCTCAAGAAGTCGCCAAAGCATATGATGCCGCTTGTACCCCAGATTTTTACTTGTTCAATGCTGAGAGTGAATTGTATTATCGAGGTAGAATTGATGGATCAAGACCAGGAAACGGAGTTCCTTTGTCAGGAGATGATTTAAGAAGTGCCATGGAAGATTTGTTGGCAAAAAAATCGGCACCAGAAAAACAATATCCTAGTGCCGGTTGTAACATAAAGTGGAAGTAGTTTCTTTCTGAATTTCATTTTGTCTTGCCAGACAGACCTTCATTTTTTTCTTGGCAAAAAAACGGAAAAGGCGTCCGGTAGGACAAAAGGTTTGAAAAAATAAAATCAGAATAACTCTATCGAATGTATTTCAACAGAAACCAATGATCCCCAACAAAATGGACCCGCATTGTTGGTGTTGGTATATTCGACTAGAACATCGATTCCATCTACTTGAAAATCTTCGCTTAAATTAAGAGGGTGAAATGCTTCTGATCCAACAATTAAAACAAATCCACAGCCATCGACGGCGGGATCTCCGTCATAAGAAATTCTAGCTTCAACAGGAGTACTTCTATCAACAACAGCGTCTTCTTTACTACAGGAGGTAGCTATTAAAGTAAAGCAAAATAATACGGCAATTTTATACATTAAGTTTTTCATGGTATTTCTATTTGATGTTTACAAAATCAAAAAACGTACTGCAGATTTGTTTTTTGCTTACATCTAGAAAGACGGATGATTTAATGAAAAGGTTGGGTGAATTTTTATTTTTTTGCCAGTCGCCTTAAAATGGCCAATTCTTTGAACCGTTGTCTGGATTCATCCGCAGGTAAACCAAAATAGGATTTTCCAGCTTCGAGATCTTTTGTAACACCAGCTTTACCCATGACAAAAGCACCTTCACCGACCCTAAGATTTTGAGCAATAGCTACCTGTCCTGATATCGTAACATTATCTTCAATAATTGTCTTTCCTGCGATACCGGTTTGCGCTGCAATAAGGCAATTTTTACCAAGCACAACACCATGTCCAATATGGATTTGAGAATCTAATTTACTTCCTTCTCCTATTACAGTATCTCCGGATACTCCACGATTAATGGTACATCCTGCACCAACAAAGACATTGTCTTCAATGACAACACGACCACAAGAGGTCCATTTGATATATTCACCTTCTTCTTTTTTGAAATAAAAGGCATCGGTTGCGATAAGTGTACCAGCTTGAATTATAACATTGTCTCCAATGACAGTATCATTTCCAATATAGGTGTTGGATTGGATGTAACAATTTTTGCCAATGTGGACATTGTCACCGATGATGACATTGGGTTCAGCGATTAGTGTTGGATATTTTTCTTTTATGTTGGGGAGGGATCTGATTGGACGAAAGTCAAAAAACTGGTCTACAATTTTCATGTAGGCATGAAAAGGCCTTTCATGAACGATTAAAGTTTTTCCTTCAGGGCATTCCATTTCTTGATCAACAATGATGATCGTTGCCGCTGAGTTCAGCGTCGATTTGTAGTATTTGTGATAATCTACAAAGGTGATATCTCCAGGAGTGACTTTATGAATTTCATTAATCCCAGTCGCGATATTGTTTTCATTTCCTATGACTTTTTGTCCGTCGATCATTTCGACAATCTCAGAAATACTAAGTGCTTGTTTTAATTTCATTAGGATTGTTTAGTGTGCTTCTAACCAATTCATACCAGTACCCATTCCCACCAAGATAGGAACAGATAATCCTGGAATTGCTTCTTTCATTTTTTGTTCGATCATGGCGCTTACTTCTTCCAACTCCGGTTTATAAACGTCAAAGACCAATTCATCATGTACTTGCAAAAGCATTTTAGTACGATAATTTTGCGCCTTTATTTCTGCATGAATATTAATCATGGCGACCTTGATCATATCTGCTGCAGTTCCTTGGATCGGAGTATTGATTGCCATTCGTTCGGCATTGCTTCGGATCAAACCGTTTTTGGAATTGATATCTCGCAATACTCTCTTTCTTCCGAGCAAGGTTTGGACATAGCCATTTTCACGTGCAAATTCTACGGTACTATCCATGTAGTTCTTTAATCCAGAGAATTGTTGAAAGTAATTTTTGATCAACTCGTTTGCTTCAGACCTTTTAATACCTAGTTGTCTCGATAAATTCGTTGCACCCGCACCGTATGTAATACTAAAGTTTACTGTTTTAGCATTTCTTCTTTGTTCGGCAGTCACATCTTCGTAAGCGACATCATACACCTTGGCAGCAGTGGCGCGATGAAAATCATTGCCATTGATGAAAGCTTCAAGCATCGTTTCGTCTTTGCTTATTTCAGCGATTAATCTTAGTTCGATTTGTGAGTAATCCGCTGCCAATAAAATATGTTCATCATCACGTGGCTCAAACGCTTTTCTGATTTCACGACCTGCATCATTTTTAATAGGAATGTTTTGTAGGTTTGGATTTTCTGAACTCAATCGACCAGTTGCCGCACGCGCTTGATTGAAATTGGTGTGTACTCGATTGGTTTTTGGATTAATCATTAAGGGTAGCGCATCGACATAGGTTGACTTTAATTTTGCAAATTTTCGATACTCTAAAATTTCTCCTACAATAGGATGATTGATGGCGAGTTCTGTTAATTTTTCTACATCTGTTGAATACTGACCTGAGGAAGTTTTTCTCCATCGGTAAGGGATGGCTAATTTGTCAAACAAAACTTGTCCTACTTGTTTCGGAGAGGCAATATTAAAATTAACGCCTGCTTTTTCATAGATGTCTTTTTCTTTTTTCTGAATTTCTTCAGCCAGAATCTTGGAGTAGTTGTTTAGAAAATCAGCATTGATTCGAATGCCTTCATATTCCAGGTCTGCCAGTACATTAATGAGTGGCTCCTCTATTTCATTGTAAAGGTTATTCAGATCATTTTCCTCTAGTTTCTTAAAAATTATGTCTCTCACTTGTAGTGTAATATCAGCATCTTCGCCTGCATATTCTCCTGCTTTTTCTACAGGAACATCCCGCATAGTTAATTGGTTTTTTCCTGCTTTACCGATTAAGTCAGTAATCGGCACCATTTTGTATTTGAGATAAGCGACGGATAGATAATCCAACTTGTGTCGTTGATCCGGTTCCAACAAGTAATGGGCGATCATTGTATCCTGATATTTCCCTTTGACTTCGACATCATACCACTTCATCATACTGATATCATACTTGATGTTTTGTCCTATTTTGACAATCGATGGATCTTCAAGAACATCTTTAAAGTGAGAGCAAATAGCGATTGCTTCTTCTTTGTTTTCTGGAATTGGGATATAATATGCTTTGGCTTTTTCGTAGGAGAATGAGAGGCCAACCAGTTCGGCAAGATGTGGGTCGATACCTGTAGTTTCTGTGTCAAAACTGATGGCTTTTTGTTTTTTTAGCCTTTCGGCTAATGATTTCATGTCATCAATATTATTGATCAATTGATAATCATGTTTGGTGTTTTCTATGTTATGATCGGCTAACTCGTAAACTGGTGTTGTAGGTACAGATTTTTTCGCGCTTGACGCGGAAGAAGAACTTTTAAATAAGTCTTGTTGTTCTGGTTTTGCACCACCCCCAAGGATCTGTTTACCTAAAGTTCTAAACTCTAATTCTTGAAATAGAGCAGTTAATTTTTCTCGATCGAAGTCCTCAATTTTATATGCGTTGGCATCAAATTCAACAGGGACATCCAGTTTAATTTTTGCAAGAAAATAGGATTGCCTTCCCTGCTCTGCAAAATTTTCAAGGTTTTCTTTTTGCTTTCCTTTTAATTGATCGGTTGAACTAAGAATACCTTCTAGGCTATCGAATTGTTTTAAAAGTTTAACTGCGGTTTTGGCGCCTATCCCTGGAATTCCAGGAATATTGTCTACGCTGTCACCCTGTAGACTTAGAACATCAATAACTTGTTCGACTCTTTGGATATCCCATTTTTCCAAAACTTCTGGGATGCCAAGAATGTCAATACCGTTGCCCATTCGAGCAGGTTTATACATGAAAATATTTTCTGAAACCAACTGAGCGTAATCTTTATCAGGGGTAACCATAAATACTTTGAATCCCTGTTTTTCTGCTTGTTTAGAAAGAGTACCAATCGTATCATCTGCTTCATAACCAGGAATAATGACAGATGGAATGTTAAAGGCTTCAACTATTTTCTTGATGTAGGGTAGAGCTTTAGTGATGTCTTCAGGTTGTGCATCTCGATTAGCTTTGTATGCAGGAAAAAAATCATGTCTAAAAGTTCCACCTTTAGGATCAAAACAAACGGCTAAATGTGTCGGTTTTTGATTCTTGATCAAATCCCAAAGTGTTCGGATAAAACCGGTAATGGCGGAAGTGTTTAGCCCTTTCGAATTGATTAATGGGCGATTAATAAAAGCATAGTGAGAACGATACACCAAAGCGTGTCCATCGATAAGAAAGAGCTTTTTTTCAGACATGGGTTGATTTTGGACGGAAGATATGAACTAATGATTGAATTCATCGAATCTCTTATTGAAAATTAGAAGGAATTTGAGTTAGAGATTTGAAGAATCGAGATTTTTGGAAAGAGTGATTTTGTAGGAATTGATGTCAATAAAAAAGCCCATCCAGGATTCTGAATGGGCTTTGTAATATTTTTTATTCTATTCTTAGAAACCGTAAGATAAACCTAGGTTATAAAAGAATTGAATTGGGTTAGAATCAGCATCTAAATCTGGATCAACATAAGTTGCTCCAAGATCGTTCGTCGCAATCGCACGATAATTATCTGCTAATTGACGATCTCCCCTCAATCCAACATTTAATCCAACGCCAATACCTTTCCAGATATTGAAACCAAAACCATTCAACCAAGTCCAGTTTGTTAAGTCTCCAGCGCCGTATTCTGAAACAACATCAGTCCCTAAAATGGTTCTTGTTACATCTCCTCCGCCATAAGCAAGGAAAGCATTTAGAGAAGAGTTCCAAGAAACTCCAGGGAAAATTTCCGCTGTGTACGTTGCACCAACTTTAGCTCCGGCAGCAGAAGTGAATTCTCCTGATGGGAAGTTAAATTGGTATCCTAATGGGTGAACAACAACTACTAGGTTGTTGATTGGTAACCAAGTTACCCCAGCACTCAATGTTAATTGACCTG
>JAHDCZ010000107.1 GCA_020629615.1 Saprospiraceae bacterium | reverse complement strand
GATTCTGGAGTTCGAGAAATCCGACATATCTCTTTTATCCCTACCCTTTCACCGTCAAGGTGAAATTTAGCTATCACTGTTAAAGCCCTAATTCCGTATTCACATGCTTTTGAAAACATAGAAATCAATTACATTACAAATATAGGATAAAAAGGTCTTTTAATCAGAATATGATTGTCATCTAATTATAATAACCTACCCATCCTCGCCATCTCATTTTCAAAACTCCTAAAATAGCTTCTTTAAAAATAGAAGTATCCATTTTGGAAGTTCCAAGTTGGCGATCAATAAAAGTAATTGGAACTTCTACTATTCTAAACGCATTTTGATACACTGCAAATTTCATTTCTATTTGAAAGGCATAACCGACCAATTGGATCTTATCTAAATCCAATTTTTCCAAGACCTCTCGTTTATAACATATAAACCCGGCGGTAGGATCCTTCACTGGCATCCATGAAAGCATGCGGACATATATCGAGGCGCCATAAGATAACAAAATACGATCTGTAGACCAATTTTTTATATTGCCCCCTCTTGTGTATCTAGAACCGATTGCGAGATCTGCGCCTTTTTCTTCACAAGCCACTCTCAACCGATTCAAATCTTCGGGATTATGGCTAAAATCCGCATCCATTTCGAATATTAAATCATAGTCTCTTTCTAAGGCATATTTGAATCCCGCTATATAAGCTGTTCCCAGACCCAATTTTCCTTGACGTTCTAAAAGCCATAAACGACCTTTGAATTCTTCTTGAAGTTTCTTCACTTCTTCTCCAGTCTTATCAGGAGAATTATCATCTACTATGAGCACTTCGAAACTCTCATTTTGAGACAATGCCGCACGGATTATGTTTTCGACATTATCGATTTCATTGTAGGTAGGAATGATGATAAGAGATTTCGACATCAATCAATTTTTGTTCGAAGGGGTTAAAAGTAAAGAAACGTCTTACATTAAGAAATTATTCCCTTCAATATTTGTCGAAATTGCAAAAATATCAGACGAATCTCTATAATCGATTAGGCTCTCGCTCTTTAATCAAATCATAAATTACCTCAAATACATCTTCGGGGTTAGGTTTGGTAAAGTAATCTCCATCTGATCCATAAGGCGTTCTATGTTCTTTGGCTGAAATCGTTATTGGTTTAGAATCTAAAAACTCATAACCGTTATCTCTTTCTAAAACACACTGCATCATATAAGCTGTTGCACCTCCGGGCACATCTTCGTCCATAAATACGACAGCATTCGTTTTTGATAATGAATCAACAATTACCCCTTCAAGATCGAAAGGTAGTAGCGTTTGAACATCGATAAGTTCAACAGAGATCCCAAAATGCTTGAGTAACTCTATGCCTTTTTCAGCAACTCTAATACACGAACCGTATGTAACCAAAGTAACATCTGTTCCTTCTTGAAGAATTTCTGGGACACCGAGAGCCAAGGTAAACTCAAATAAATTATCAGGCTTTATTTCTTTCAAGCGATATCCGTTCAAACATTCAACCACTAGAGCCGGGTCCATTGATTTCAACAGGGTATTATAAAAACCAACAGCCTGGACCATATTTCTGGGCACACAAATATGCATTCCACGCAAAGAATTGATTAACATACCCATTGGAGAACCGGCGTGCCAAATTCCCTCCAGACGATGTCCTCTCGTCCGAATAATTGCTGGTGCTGCTTGTATACCGTTACTACGATAGCGCAAAGTAGCTAAATCATCCGAAAGCGGAGAATGACCATAAATTAGATAATCTAAATATTGTATTTCAGCAATCGGTCGAATACCTCTCATAGATAATCCAATCGCTTGACCCATTATCGTCCACTCTCTAATTCCTGCATCAAATACTCTTTCAATGCCATACTTTTCTTGCAAACCAGCAAATCCCTGATTGACATCACCTATATGTCCTACATCTTCACCGAAGGCGACCATGAACGGATTTTCTTTTAATTGTTGATCGAAAAATGTGTTCAATATTTGGTAGCCATTAAGTGATATAGAATCTGCAGAATAGGCTGAGTTTACCATTGGAACCTGCAGAGCAGATTTTTCAGATTCGCTTACGAGTTGGCTGTGATATCTTTGATGTGATATGTTTTTGGATTCCTCAATAATCTCGTTAATACGATCGTTGTTTAATCCATATTTTCTTAGCACATATGATATTCTCTTTGTCTGTTGAAGCACCTCTGAATAAGAAGGTGCTGTCATCATTTTAAATTCTCGCTTGATTTCGTCCAAACCCTCCATCTCTTCCAAATCATTCAGAAAACTCACCATCTCTTCTTTGAGATTCATTGTGGGGCCTTGAAAATTACTCCAAGCAATATCCTTTCTATTCTTAACATAAAGTTTAGCCTCTTCCCTTAGCAAAGAAATTTTATCTTCATCGATAATTCCTGTTTCTAACATCCACTGCTCCATCTTGAGGATACAATCCATTTCTGTTTCCCAATTCAAACGCTCTTTTGTTTTGTATCGTTCGTGCGAACCAGAGGTAGAGTGACCTTGTGGTTGAGTCAATTCTTGTACATGAACAAGACAAGGGATATGTTCTTCTCTCGTCTTTTTTGCCGCTTTTTCAAATACAGAACAAAGTGCTGGGTAGTCCCAGCCTTTTACCGTATAAATATGAATTCCATTGCCATTTTCATCTAACAGAAAACCCTCTAAGGCTTTACTAATACTACCTTTTATCGTTTGATATTCTATTGGAACAGAAATTCCAAATCCATCATCCCACACGGCAACTAGTAAGGGAACTTTGGTGACAGCAGCTGCATTCATCGTTTCCCAAAAGACGCCTTCGGATGTACTTGCGTCTCCTATAGTTACAAAACTGATTTCTTGACCCGATTTAGAAAACTTATTTCTTTTGGGAATTACCTTAGATTCTTTGTACACTTTTGAAGCGTATGCCAAGCCAAAAGCTCTCGCCATTTGACCCGCAGTACTAGAAATATCACATGAAATATTATCCCCCTTCTTTTGATCTAGCCAATTGTCTTCTTCATCGACCAATCTCGAACTAAAATGAGCATTCATTTGTCGGCCTCCAGTGAATGGATCATTGTCTGAGTCAGCATATAATTGAGCGAAGTATTGTTCGACAGAACAAAGACCTCGAGCCATCATAAACGTCTGATCACGATAATAACCAGAACGCCAATCCCCCTTTTGGAATGCCTTAGCCATAGCTACTTGAGGAAGTTCTTTTCCATCACCCAATATTCCAAATTTGGCTTTTCCGGTTAAAACTTCTTTTCTACCGAGAAGACTTGTTTCACGACTAACTAAGCAAATCCAATAATCCTGTAAAACGTCCGAAATGAACTTAGATTCTTTCCCCTTGGTATTTGGAGAAACTGTTGCGTTTGGGTAATCTATCATTAGCGTAAAGGTTGGAGTACAAATATACAAAATACTGGACGGCATCTAAACAAATACACGCCCTAGAGTTTTTAAAATATCATTTTATGCTGTTAACTTTCTATTAACAAGACCATTCAATTATTGCACATATATTTGTAATGGAGATTATCGAAAAGTTTGATTATCTTCGTATCTAGTTTTTGATAATATTATGTCATTTTTTCGAGAACATAACATATAATTAAGAGCTAAAGGGGTATTAAGTCCCGATGAACATTAAGAAATAAAAAAAATAAGAAATGAAAAAGATCCTATGTTTGAGTGCATTTTTGTTGTGTCTTGGGTTTGCTAGTTTTGCTCAAGATCAAGAAGTTGCACCTGCTGTAGATGGACCAGTAATGAGTTTTGAGTCCATGACATTAGATTATGGAACAATTGAATACAAAGGAGATCCTTACAGAACTTTGAAGTTTACCAATACCGGTAATGAGCCTTTGGTAATTAAGAGTGCCAGAGGAAGTTGTGGATGTACAACTCCTGAATGGCCGAAAGAACCAATTGAACCTGGAGCTAGTGCTGAAATCAAAGTACGATATGCTACTGAAAGAGTAGGAAAAATCAATAAAACAGTAAAAATTACTACGAATGAAGTGGGTGAAAACGCTCATACGATTAAAGTGATTGGAAAGATTTTACCTAAGGAAGAGGAAGAAAGTGTTCCAGCTGGAAATCAAAGTATTATCGACGGATAAATTCCGCAAAGAAATATTTAATTTAAGGCCTTGTGATAAACAGTCACAAGGCTTTTTTTGTTTTAGGATATATAAACTTTAATAAACTATATGATTTCAATTCTTTCACCGGCCAAATCTCTCAATTTTGAACGAGAAAATATAGGGGACACTACTCTTCCTCGATTCCAGGATGAAACGATGACTTTGGTAAATAAACTAAAAAAACAAAAATCCAAAGGGATCCAATCTTTAATGAAAGTCAGTCAAAAAATTGCTGATTTAAATGTGCTTCGATTCAATGCCTATCAGTCTGAATTTAATGATTCAAATAGTCGACAGGCTATTCTGGCCTTTGATGGTGGCGTCTATCAAGGTTTAGAAGCTCCCAATTTTACCAAAAACCAAATAAAATATGCTAATAAATCTTTACGGATATTATCTGGCATGTATGGATTATTGAGACCTAGTGACTTGATCCAAGCATATCGTTTAGAAATGGGCACCAAATTAAAGGTGGGCAGAAAAGCAAATCTTTATGAATTTTGGGGAGATAAAATCGCCCTTCAACTGAATGAAGATTTAAAAGAAACCAAATCGAACTACCTGATTAATTTAGCATCGCAAGAGTATTATAAATCCATTAATGAAGATTTAATTGATACCCCAATCATTCATTGCAATTTCAAAGAATACAAAGGAGATAAACTTCGTTTTGTTTCTTTCAATGCCAAAAAAGCTAGAGGCTTAATGGCACAATACATTATTAAGAATAAAATTAGAACTCCAGATAAATTGAAGGGCTTTGATTACGAGGATTACAGCTTTAGTGCCAAACATTCCACAGAAAACGAATTTCTATTTGTCCGTTAAATTCATCTCATGAAACTTCTTAGATTTCTTTTAGTTTTCGGAATCACTGTATTCATAGCTTATTTCTTGGATCACAAAATCCCATTGGGCGAAAAGCCTATTCCTCCACTTGGAAAAATCCTCAATCCCTTTCAAGGCTTATGGCAATCTGGAGAAGGTGAAAATTTCCAAAACCAAACCTTAACTCACCATAGTCTTTCCGATGACGTAAGAATCGTTTACGACCAAAGGAAAGTACCACACATTTATGCCAGCAACCTTGAAGATGCCTTATTTGCTCAAGGATATGTCGAAGCGGCAGATCGACTTTTCCAATTGGATTTCAGTACGAGAGCAACTGCTGGCCGATTAAGTGAAATCTTGGGAAAAAAAATGCTCGATTACGATAAGGAACGTCGACGATTTGGAATGACGCTCGCTGCAGAAAATGCGGTACAAGGATGGAAAAAACATACTGAGCTTTTCGGTACCATAGAAAAGTATTGTGATGGCATTAATGCCTACATTGATGGGCTTTCGCCGAATGAATATAGTGTTGAGCATAAGTTATTGGGCATAAAACCTGAAAAATGGACTCCTTTTAGATCTGCATTGTTTTTTAAATCTATGGCCGAAGTCCTATGTAGTCGTGAGACCGATGTCGCTTCTTCAAACAGTTTGAAATATTTTGGGAAAGAAATATTTCAAGATCTATATCCTGAAATCAATGAAAAAGAGTCTCCTATCATTCCTAAAAACACCAAATGGACGTTTAAATCCCTATTTACTGAAGAAGGTGATCTTTTGGAAGAACTTTCATATTATGAAGATCTTCGAACCTCTCGTCCCAACGAGGGTATAGGAAGTAATAACTGGGCTGTAGATGCGACTAAATCTGCAAGTGGCTACCCTATTTTTTGTAACGATCCACATTTAGGATTGAGCTTACCTTCGATTTGGTATGAGTTGCATATTCATACTCCTGAGATCAATGCTTATGGTGTTTCCTTTCCTGGAATGCCTGGAATCATGATTGGATTTAATGATGATATCGCTTGGGGAGAAACCAATGTCGGCCATGATGTCATGGACTGGTATGAAATCAAATGGGTCGATGAGAAAAAAGAACAATATTATTACGATGATGAGAAAAAAGATATCGAATTAAAAATTGAAAAATTCAAAACTCGAGAAGGTGAAGTATTTTATGACACTATTAGACATACCGTTTGGGGCCCCATTACCTATGAAGGTGTCGATGAAGAATACAAGGATCTTGCTATGCGATGGATCGCTCATGACGAACCATTGCAACCAGAATTTATGACTTTTGTAAATGCACTTTCGTGCAAAAATTATAAAGAATATTTAAAAGCAACAGAAGTATATTCGGCTCCAGCCCAAAATTTTGCATTTGCATCAAAAGAAGGTGATATCGCTCTTCGCGTTAATGGACATTTACCGATGAAAAAAAATCAACAAGGTAGGTTTGTCAGTAGTGGAGATCAAAGTATGAATGCATGGAAGGGCTTCATCCCAAGATCTCAAAATCCTCAAGTACTCAATCCTGAAAGAGGTTTCATTTCCTCTGCAAACCAACGTTCTGCCGACATCGATTACCCTTATTATTATAATGGCGGTTTTGAAGATTATCGCGGTCGCTCGGTCAATCAGCATTTGGAGAACATGGAAAACATAACCGCTGAGGACATGAAAAACCTGCAATGGAATAGTTTAAATATCAAAGCTCAAGAAGCCTATCCTCTAATGATGAATTTACTTTCTGATGTTAACAAATATAATCACAAAGAGATTTTGAAAAAACTAGAGAATTGGGATTTTTATTACCGTCAAGATTCGGAAGCAGCGATGGTCTTCGAGTTTTGGTGGCAAGAATTTTACAAAGGCACTTGGGATGAAATTTATGAGATTCAAGACTCCATTAAAATATTGTATCCCGAAGCCTGGCGGACCATTGAGATATTGCGCGATCATCCCACACACCAATTTTTTGATATTGTTTCGACTGATATGGTCGAAACTGCGACGCAAGTTTGTAATAATAGTTTTATGAAAGCTATGGATCGATACAAAGATCGAGTAGAAAAAAATAAAGGAGTGACCTGGGGAGATTATCGTAAGATTAATATCATGCACAATCTGGATGTTCCTGCATTCTCAGTAATGAACATTGTAACAGATGGTCACCCTAGTAGTATTAATGCAACGAATTGGAGTTTTGGACCTTCTTGGCGTATGATTGTCGAATTGGGCGAAAGCCCCAAAGCACAAGGAATATTTCCAGGCGGACAATCAGGCAATCCTTCTAGTCCATATTACAAATATTCCATTGAAGAGTGGTCAAAAGGAGAATATCATACATTAGAATTCCCTCATGATCCCGACGAAATTGAAGCACTTTTTGAAATTAAAATGACCAGTAATGAATAAATTTCTAATCGGAATAACGGTACTCATTATTGTTTCTACAGTTGCTCAAAGTTTTTTGCCTTGGTGGGTCATCATTCCTATTGGCTTCGTCACTGGGATGTGGTACCAGGGAAAAATAATCAAAAGCTACTTTTTAGGATTCATTGGCATCTTCTTTTTATGGTTTCTTGCCGCAAGTCTATTTAATGCTCTTAATGGTGGGACCATGGCTCCTCTTCTGGGAAATCTATTTGGAAACTTACCAGGAATAATAAGTCTATTGATGACAGGTTTGATCGGAGGATTAATCGGAGGACTCAGTGTATTGAGTGGGACACTATTCCAGTCATTATTAGATAAATAACAAACATTTGACGAAAGTCATTGTCCCTATTGGCCTTTGTCATAAAATCACTTGAGACATGAACATATCTTTAAAGAAAAAAAAGATATGCTTATTACTCCAAACTCTACAATTAGAGAAATACAAAAAGATTTTCAAGCAGCATTTCCGGGACTAAACATTGCCTTCTACACTAAGGAAAGTATGGCTTACGATGCTTCTAGCAAAAAAAATGAATATCCGCTAGACACCGTAATATCTTCTATTGCATCCTTGCAGGAAAATGTGAATATCGTTCTAAACGCGCAACAAACTGTCAAAGATTTTGAAAATTCTCTAGAAGCCAAAATGGGTCTTCATGTACAGGTTTTTCGAAAGTCAAATGACTTATGGATACAAACTACCAAAACGGATCACTGGACTTTGGAAGTTCAAAATGGAAAAGGTATTAGATCACAACAAAACTAAATAATCATGGATATTTTAATCAATGCACCTGGACACAACAATCAAGAAAAAGTTAAAGAATACTATACAGCTCAAATCATGAAACGATATGGAGTGTATCCTTTTATCACCAAAGCGATTGTCAAAATAACTCAATCCAACAATGAAGACTCCGAATGTAGTATATCCATGCAAGTAAAATGACACAAATCAATATTTGCAAGTTCAAATGAAGTCGATGAGGTGAGAGCCTATACCAAAACAGTTAAGAAAATTGACCAACAGCTAGAAAAGTATAAGGAAATCAAATACGCCAAAAATTAAACTCAAGGAAATGAAATCACATAAAATATTAGTGCCTACTGATTTTTCTGTTTTCTCCGATTTTGCTTTGGATGCTGCAATCGAAATCGGCAAAAAACATAGCTCAGAAATACATTTGTACCACTCCGCCGATATACCAGAAGATTGGGAAGATTTATCTGCCGAAAAGAAATACAAAGATCAAATCAATCGAAATATTGCCTTAAAGGTAAAAGAGAAATTGGAAGCAGGCGAACATAAAATAAAAGAAGCGGGTTTGCAAAGTTCAAAACATTTTACTGGTGGGAATTTTCTTCACAATATCAATGAGATTTTGTTGGAAGTAGATTTCGATCTAATCATCATGGGAAGTCATGGCACTTCTGGAAAGGAAGAATGGTTCATTGGCAGTAATGCCCAAAAGGTTGTTCGTAAAATCCATAAAAACGTATTGGTGGTTAAGCAGCCTCTTAAATCAAATCGGGTCGAAAATGTAGTATTCGTTACGGGTCTCAATAAATCAGATCACGAAGCTTTTCGAAACTTCTTAAAATTTTTAGAACCCTTTGATGTGAAAGAATTAAATATCCTAAGCGTTGATACGAGTAGCTTCTTTATCCAGCCTACTATTTTGATGAAGTCTGCATTGCAAGATTTTGCCAATATCGCAAAGGATTTCAATGTCAAAACGCACTTCTTTAAAGACTTCACAGTTGAAGCTGGAGTCAGACATTTTTCTGCACAAAAAAACATTGATCTCATTGGTGTATCCAATCATTCAAGGCATCGTATCAAAAGGCTTTTTCAGGGAAGTAATGTAGAAATGATTGTAAATCACAGCCAGATACCCGTTTTATCCATTGACTATTAAATCCAACAAAATGAAAAAGATATTATTTGCAACCGATTTTTCGAGTACTTGTTCTGATGCACTCTCCTACTTACTCAAATTGGTAGAAGGAGAAAAAGTAAGTATAGACCTAATTCATGTTTATCAGATTCCTGTGAGTTCATTAAGCGTTAGTACAGCATCAGTGATCAATGTGATGATCGAAGAAAAGAAAAAATCTGTAACCAACATGATCAATGAATTATCCGAAACAATACCTGAGAACATTCGAGGAGAGAATCATTGTGTTTATGGTGTCTGGGTATCTTCTGACATTAATAAGATAGCTGAAAATATTGGTGCCTCCTTTATCGTAATGGCACTTCGTCAGAAA
>JAHDCZ010000106.1 GCA_020629615.1 Saprospiraceae bacterium | reverse complement strand
GACGATTGGGGTATTCCTGAAGAGAATGTTGCCTTTGATGATTTTGGAGGATAACTAGAAAATAAATTAAATAAATAGGCTGTTCGAGATTCGAACAGCCTTTCTTATTTTTAAGGATGCATGATATAGAAAATTTTCAGTTGGCCGGAGGTAAAATGATGTTTACGCAATCATGGACTGTGACTTCGGAACAAAACATTCAGGCGAAAGCCAATATGATATTAGTTCATGGCTATGCAGAACATTCTTCACGTTATTCAGAAATGGCTGAAAAATTGTTATCCGCAGGAATAAATGTATATACCTTTGATCTAACCGGACATGGAAAGTCTTCAGGAAGAAAAGCATATATCGATCGATTTCAGGATTATGTTAAAGATCTGAATGATTTGAAGAATAAGGTGAATATGTCTCCTGATCTGCCAACTTTTATCTATGGTCATAGCATGGGAGCTCTTGTCGTTATCAGCGATATTCTTTTAAAGAAATCAAGTTATGATGGCGTGATTTTTTCGGCTCCAGCCCTAAAGATACAGGAAGATTTATCTCCATTTTTGCAAAAGATCTCGGGAGTGATGAGTGTTATAGTACCCAAGTTAAAAACAGTTGTTCTTGATTCTTCACTCATTAGTCGTGATCCAAAAGAAGTGGATAAATATCAGCGCGATCCACTGAATTATCGTGGTGGTACCTATGCAAGAACTGGTGCTGAAATCATAAAAACCACAAAAATCTGTGCAGAGCTGTTTCATGAGTTCACCTTGCCAGTATTTGTTACACATGGCAGCGCGGATGGTCTTACAGACCCTTCAACGAGCCAAGAGTTTTATGATGAATGTTCGTCAAAGGACAAGACAATAAAAATCTACGAAGGCTTGTACCACGAGATTATGAGAGAACCCGAGAAGAATGAAGTTATTCAAGACATTATCGATTGGATCGTAAGTCGATCTTAGGAATTATTGAATCTAGACCTTGATTAGATTATATATTGTAAATGTTATTCTATAGATGTCTGTGCATTTTAGCAATGCTTCGAAAAATTATCCCGGCTAATTCACGTTCTATGTAAGAGAAGGATAATTTAACCCGGATTATTCATTAGAACTTCGTTATGAGACTAGAAAGGCCAATAAAATATGAAGTTTTGGAGCTGAGGCATAGTCACCACTATGGTGAGGTGAGAAAACTTAATGAAATGGTATATTTTGCAGGCATTTCTGGTTGGAATAGATTTTCTAATGAATAAACCGGGTTTAATCTTTGCGTATGACTACTCTTTCGGCAACATTTCATCTAACACATCACTGCAATCTTCGTTGTTCGTATTGCTATACGGGTGAAAAACTTCCTTTAGCCATGAGTATCCAAACCATTGATCAGTCCATACTCTTTATCGAAAAAGAGATGAAAATGATGCAGACTAATCAATTGAGTATTACTTTTTTTGGCGGAGAACCCTTGATTGAAAAAGATAAGATTTTTTACATCATCAAAGAGTTTGCCCTAAAATCATACTTAAATGTTTCTTTTCGCTTGAGTACAAATGGTACCCTCCTCAACGATGAGTTAATGAAGAAACTATATGACCATAATGTTTTTGTTTCATTAAGTGTTGATGGACATCCAGATATTCATGATGCTCACCGGATAGATGCAGCAGGAAAACCTACAGCGCATAAAGTTGCAATTGCTGCCAAGACGATGCTCAATTACAATCCTGCTACAAATGTTACATGTGTTGTATCACCAGATACAGCACACCAATTGGCTGAATCTGTAGACTATATTTTTAATATGGGTTTTAGATATATTACAACGACCTTAGATTATTCTGCAAATTGGGAACTAGAGCACTTTGCACAACTAAAAAAATCCTATCAAAAACTATCGAAGTGGTATATCGAAAAGATGGAGGCAAATGAGCGCTTTTATCTTAGTTTTTTTGATGAACGAATACGTACAAGAACCTATAAACCAATTGCCGCTCATGAAAGATGTCTAATCGGAACAAAGCAATTTTCGATAGCGCCGAATGGTGAATTATATCCATGTATTCAGTTTGTCAAGACAGACTCACTTCCAGAATTTTTAATTGGTCATATAAATTCAGGATTTAATACAGATTGTCAAAATCATCTACATCAACAATCAGAAAAAGAGAAAATAGAATGCAGAGGATGCAAACTCGAATCACGTTGTTCTAAATGGTGCTCATGCATCAATTTTATGAGTACGGGAAGGATTGATCAAGCTTCTCCTATCGTTTGTTATAATGAAAAAATTCTTATCGAAATTGTTGATCGTACTGCAGACAAATTATGGAGACGCAGAGACAATAGTTTTATACACAAGCATTATAATGAAGATTATAACGTCATTTCTCATTTTGAAATAACACTTTAATATGAAGAAGGAAAAATTAGAAGTTCGACCAGCTCGTAAGATTTACAATCCCAAATATCCTTCTTATGAAGATAAGAATCCTTTGTTAAATCCAGATTCTAGACCGTATCCCTTTAATCAAAAAATTATCAATTGGATCTCCATGGGAGGTTTGGCTGGTGCAATGATGTTTGCAGGGAATGACGCATTGGCTCAAACAAGGAGTGATTCACTTTATAATCCTTTTCCTTTGACCAATGCAGCTGTTCCATATCGTCCTGTAAGTTTTGGTACAGGTATGCCATCGCGATTAAGATCCGAGGAGGCGATTGAAGTGATCATGAAGGCGTTTTTGGACTCTGGAATGTCACTCGAAAAGAATGTCTGGTTAAAGGACAAACCAGGTATTAAACTAACGGGATATAATAGGAAAGAAGAACTTGGTTTCCTTTTTATAGATTATGAAAATATGGATCATAGTTTCATTGATAAGGATTATTACCAGGGTAGACATCAATATGATTCAAGAAAAATACGACTTAAAGTCGAAGTAGAAAATTATAAAAAACAGAGGGACAATGCCTTTGATAGATTTGTTCGCGACAAATCAAATACTATTGAACGATTGAAAAATCGTTACAAACGCTCAGTTGCAGAACAGGAATATATAGATCAACTTTCTATTTTAGAACCTAATCGAAAAAGTCAAGAGGAGTTTTATAAACTTTATTTACAACGAGATCTCACAATCTGCAGAGAGGATTTGATTGCTTACAAGGTAGTTGATGAAATACATGAACACATAGATCAACGGATTGGTGAAAATTCAATTGAAAAATACTTTTTATTACTCTATTCAAAATCATTTAACCCTCGATTTCATGGATCAGATGTTTTTGACTTGCGTCTGAAAGAGGAATTTATAAAATTGAAGAGAATAACATCGAACAAGAAATTTGTAAAAAATTATCTCGCGCTCATTGATTTTATGGAATATAATGGGAATCAGCCTAAGCTCAGGGATGATGAGGATTACATAAAAATCAAGCTGGATATCATGAATTCATACCCATTAAAGGAATGGGTAAAAAATAGGCAAGCATTAGATCAATATCAAGATCATCACTTCATTTCACTCAATGAAGCAAGGCAATTAGATAAAGAGAATGAACTTGGAAATCAGTTTATAGCACCAATAAGTCAACGTGATCCCTCTATGATCATCACTAATAGTTCATGGCTGCAACCAAATCCCTACGATATAGAATATCGTGAATTACGGAAAGAGTATCAGGAATACATTAATTCAAAGAAACCGACTTCTTTTGAATGGGAAGAAGATCCTAAAGAAAAGGAATACCTAAAGCGATTGGAAGAATTAAAAATTAAAATACAAGAGTGGTATGAACAGAAGAGTGTAGAGGATAGATGGCAAACCCTGAGAAACCTCGAAAAACAAGTCAAGATGTACATCAAATGGGCTCGATCCCAAATGGGAGGGTAGTGTAGAGTCCAATTTCACCCTCGTTTTCCATAAATTGTAACAAAAATTACGTTTTCATTGCAGCGATCTGCACAACAGCTGCATTTAGTACATAGAAAAACTACTAAAATGAGTTCGAAACACTGGATTTTACTACTGGCACTCTTTTGTATTGGATGTTATACCAATTTTGATAATTCTGAAACAGAAATTTCTCAAGAAGATCCGGAGATATTTGTGGATAGTAATATGACAGGACATACTAGTAACCCTGATGGATCTTTATTGTCAGATTATCAAATTCATGTCAATAATGAAATTTATAATGTCAAAGGAAAATATTTTAATCTTCGACTCATTGATGCCAAGAAGTTGGGTCAATTGGTAAAAGTCTATAAGGATGGAAATTTGGTTGCCTATAAAGAGGTCTTCTTGGTAGAGAACGATTTTAATCATGTTCGGTTAAATCACTTTTCAAATCTTCGACAGGAAGAAATAGTGACCTCTGGTAATGTTGATCTCTCCATTGATACTGAGATTCAATTGAATTTTAATACCAATGATTTAAAGGATATGGCAGGAAATTCATCTGCTGAAAATATCCTTACTAAGATTTATTTAGAAGATAATCTGAAAGAAAATCAAAGAGCAACAAGAGGGTTTTCTGAAGCAGGAATAAAGGTGAGGATGGATATTGAAAAATCATTTTGTTTTGAATTCAAAAATATTTTAGGAGAGAAACTCCAGCTTTCTGGAAATCAATCTCGTTTGGCAGTTAATGTTGAGAATGGTATCAATGATCAAAGTTTGTTTTGGTATGATGAAAGCAAAGAGCGATGGCTTGAAATCGAAAGACTTCATGAAGGATTGAATGACGTTCAAATTATCAATGATGGTTTCTACATTCAAGCATCTAAGACATCTGCAGTTTTCGTTGAGGGTGATTGCAGAAAAGATAATTCCTTTATTGCCTATCAAGATTTGTCATGGGAATTTAATGGTACAACTGTGACTACTCGGGCAACCAGTTCTGGAAAGTGGTTGGATTTGTTACCAAGTAAAAGTACTATTACTTATTCCGCTATAAATCCTTGTGATGAGCTAATGCAAAATTTCACTATTTCAACAAGCGAAAGTAATATTCAAAATCAAACTCTAAATTTGAATAATGGGGAATATCAATCGATTCAGACCGTAGTTTACTCTTGTGATAATCAATTGGTCAATGAGCCAAGTATTGAGTTGCAATACTCAAATAATAATCTAAATATTTTGACTTTTGGAGAGACTGATGTGAATGCTTTGGTCCCTATATGTAGTGACGGGGTGGAGATCGGAGCTTATAATATTGAGGAAGACGAACAAGGTCCGGCACTTTCTTGGGACGAAAGTAATTTGGATGAGATCGGGTATTTGAGTGATTGTCAAGATTTAATTGAGGGTTTTTCGATCATCCAAATTAAGGATGACAAAAAGGTATATCCGATGTCGTTTACCGCGGTGTATAATGGGACAAGAACAACTTTACAATCTGCTGATGGAAAGATTAGATTTCACTTTGATGGAAATGCCACAGGCGACTATACTCAGGAGGATGTTCATATTTATATGAACGATACAGATTTTGGTGATGCAGGCTATGCGGTCAATTGTGAATTATCTTCTTTGGGATGTGGTATCAGTAGCTGTCATGTCAGTCATTATGATGAAACCACTGATGGTTGGATCAGAGTGTCGTTTGAAGGAGAAGTTTGGATGCAAACAATAAGTCCAGCTTCTGTAGGAACATTCCCCGTCAAGGGGGTAATAGTTTGTCAAGTAAATTGATATAATAATGACTTGATTTTAGAAAAGGAATAATACGTTAAACTAACATAATCCCAGCATTGAGGGAAAAGGAATTAATACTTGCTTGTAAAAAAGGCGATCGTCGAGGACAGAAGGCCTTTGTTGACCAATACTCAAAAGGTATGTATGCCATTTGCATGCGTTATTTGAGGCAGGAGGCTTATGCCAAAGATGCCTTGCAGGAGGCCTTGGTAAAAGTATTAAACAAAATTGATATGTACAGTGAAGAAGGAAGCTTCAAGGCTTGGGTTAGTCGTGTGACAGTCAATATTTGTTTACAGGAAATACGAAAAGAAAAGAAATATCAAGCAGTTGAAATCGATGGATCAAATGAACCTCATTTGTCCGATAATATGGATATAAGGTTTGAGACGGAAGCAGTCATGAAGTTTTTGGATACTCTGCCTTCAAATTATAGAATCGCCATTAACATGTTTTTGGTTGAAGGATATAGTCACAAAGAAATCGCTGAGGTATTAAATGTGACGGAAAGTAGCTCAAGGTCTATTGTGACCAGAGCACGTAAAATGATTGTCAAGGCATTTGATGAAAATGAAAGCAATCAAAAAAAAATTAAATCACCCAGTACATGGTCGCTCAAAGTGATCACTGGATAAGAAAATACAATGATGAATGATCAGTTAAACCCAAAGGAACGCGAGTTAAAGGAGCTATTGCAAAATGCTTCATTTGAACTGGATACCAATGCAATTTGGAATTCGATCGAGCATCGTGTTCCAACGAAAAAGGACAAAAATCGTGTGGCAATATGGTGGTGGTCGATCGGAGTATTTCTAATTGTTGGTTTAGTCTCAGTAGGATGGTTTCTAGGAAACGATGAACAGCACGCTGGTTCTAATGCTGCTCAAGTAGAGACTAATAATTCAATCAATGAAATTCATGCCAGCAACATCAATAAAAATGAAGAACTAAACTCGCCAGCGGAGTATTTAAAGAACGATTTGTCATCTGATCTTAAATTAATAAATCAAGATTCGGAGATTAAAATTATTGAACAAACTTTAGAAAGCAATCTTCGAAATGCTCAGGGCTTAAATTATGAAACCTTATCTGAGGATAGAACTCCTTCTCAAAACATAAATAATGTCGTTTTTTCAAGAGTTGTAGCTAAATCATTGATGCCTCGCGAAAGCATCAATGATGACAGGCAATCAAATAAATCAAATATTGTTCTTGAAGAATCTAAGATCGTGTCTGAGGTGCTTGAGCCTGTTTTCATAAACCTGTTGTCTTCTAGCGCCGCAGAGTTAAGTTATAAGAGAAATCAATTAATCTTGTCCACAGATTTGGCACCTCTCTCACTAATTGAACCTGTGCAAGAAAAGAATTATATGTCATTTGTTTCGTTTGGAATCGGAACCAATAAAAATATTTCCACTTACAAGGCAATCAATTCGACTGGAGAATTTAGACCGGAAATATTACAAAAGGAAGCGGGTCAATGGGGACTTAGTGCAGATTTGTTGTATAATATTCAAAATAAAAGCGCTTGGACATTGGGACTTGGGATAAGCTACGATATGAATGTTTCAAGATATTTAGATCTTGGAGAAAATATTATTCAAACAAACTCAATAGGTGATGTTGAAATTGACATTGACTCTGATGGTACAATCACGCCTTTAACTGGCGAGCTTACTCAGACAACCGTAGATAATGCAAATATCCAGTGGTATCGACAACATCACAATGTAGATGCTCAAATTAGAATTGGAAAAAAACTTTGGAACGCTAATCGTTGGTCTGTAGATGTAGATGGAGGAGTACTCTATAATATATACAGTCGTTCTTCTGGTTATTATTTTGAAGATACTGCAGAAGGTTTAGTTAAGTTTAAATCTTCAGAGAATCATCCCTATAAGAAAAGGCAAGGATTCAAAACACAAGTGGGATTTCAATTAACGTATGCTTTGAGTAATGTTGATCTCGGTTTTAGAACTTCCTATAGGTATAATCCAAGTTCAATTTTGGAGAAAAACCATTTTTACGAATTAAAAAACTCCCAATTAGGAATCCAAATAAGTGTCGCTTACCGACCTAATTGGGAGTAGTTTTTACAAACTTTTTAAAATTAAAAATATGAAAAATATATTTACTAAACTGGTCATAGTTTATTTGTTTTCGCTTTGCGCGAATGGGGCCTGGGCTCAGGTCAATTGTACTACTGATCTGAATGTTTCTTTGGGACCTTGGAATGGGGGTGCTGTTACTTTATCAGTTGATATGTTAACTGAAGGAATATCTAACTATGATAGCATTTTTATTGATCCACAAGTGATTTCTTGTGTGGATGCGGGGTCAACAGTAAATGTTTCAGTAGTATCATATTTAAATGGTATAGAATCTGAATGTACGGTGGATGTGACAGTCGAAGATAAGGTGGCACCTGTTGTAGTTGTTTTAGCAGAGTATTCTGTTACTTTGGATACGGATGGCATGGCAAGTTTGACACCTAGTGATTTGGATCAAGGTACTTTTGATAATTGTGATGATGATCTCGTCTTGAGTCTCTCTCAAAGTGTTTTTGATGAATCGTATGTTGGGCAAGTGGTGCCTGTTTATACCAATGCATTAGATGATTTTGGGAATAGTAATACGGCTTTTACATTAGTGACAGTTTTGCCTTCTGATTCAACTTTTTTGTATTGTATTAATAATTCTACGGTTGTCATAGACGACTTTCCAATTCAATTGTATCCAAGTGATTTTGTAATTGCTGGAGGATCTGGAGATTACTCTATAAATCTTACAGATCAAAATGACATTACTGTACCTAATCCGATAGATCCATCCTACGTGGGTCAAACTTTAAATGTTTATGTCACAGATAATGTTTTTGGTACATCCTGTTTATCAACATTAAATGTCGTTGGCATAAGTACCAATTGCCAAACTCCCTCATGTATAAACCAGCTAACAACTACTTTACCAGGGGCAGGCACAGGTGTAGCATTGTATGCTAGTGATTTCCTCATTGGTGATTATAGTGATTGTGATACTAATCTTTTTGAAATTCAAATTCTTGATGAACTGGGGAATACTTTGGATTTTGGTGTGGGTATGATCTCTGTTTTTGATGAAGGTTCTTATACCTATGTCGTAACAAATCCGATGAATGGTAATAGTTGCTGGGGGACTTTATTAATACAAGGAGATACTGGATGTGATATTTTGGCTTGTGTCGGAGAGATTAATCTAGAACTTAGTACGGGTAATGGTGTAGTCGAACCAGTGGATTGTCCTATACAAGGCAACTTAAATGGAGTTGGATTAATTGCTGAAGAAATAGTGGCTTCTACTGGTACAAACCGATGTATAAAAATAACTGTCGATAACTTGGCTGATGTTCAGGGTGCTCAATCAAGTTTGAAGTGGGATCCTGATGTTCTAAAGTTTACAGGAACCCAAAATCATAATTTACCAAATTTAATGAACGCTTTTAATACCACCGCTTCGGAGGCAGGCGAAATCCTTTTCGTTTGGTATGATGCTACAGGAACAACACCCGCTTATTTAGATGATGGGGAAATACTCTTTGAGATTTGTTTTGATGTGATCGGGCAGGATGGAGATTTTACTTTGATAACTTTTGACAATGATGAGATTATTGATAGTGAATTCTCAAATTCTAACAGTCAAGTACTAGCTGAATATTTTGATTGTGGTTCTGTGACCGTTGGAGATGGGATTCCATCAGCTGTGATTTTTGTTGAGTCACTATTAGAAGGAGAATACAATGGTTGCGATTTAAGCAGTTTTGAAATAGATGTATTTGATCAAAATAATAATTCAGTTTCATCTGGAGTCGGTGTGGTAACTTTATATGAGAATGGTACTTATGTATATAGCGTTACAGATCCAATTACGGAAAATACATGTTGGGGAACAATAATAATTGGAGACAGCATAGACAATTGTGAAAATGTGATCATTAATGACCCAGCCTTGAATATTGATTTAAGTTTTGTGGGCATCACAGAAGATAATGTGATCGAAAAATTATCAC
>JAHDCZ010000105.1 GCA_020629615.1 Saprospiraceae bacterium | reverse complement strand
TAATGGCTTTCAATAATGGAAATCTTATCAGTACAAGTATTACAAATATTGATGGAAAATATACCATGGACAGTTTGGAGGTCAGCGATCTTGATTTAGAAGTCACCTATGTCGGTTATCCAGATGCAAGATTATCCGACATTAAACTTAATTCTGGTGTTAATACACAAGATGTAACCATGGATGAGGCACAAGTTTTAAATGAGGTTGTAGTAACAGAATTATACTTAGAAAAAAATATGGATTCTTATGCGGAGCCGATCATTGGTTATGATGCATTTCGGGCATACATTCAGGAGGAAGGAGATGTTTTAAAATCAAAAACTACAAGTTTAGATTATGTAGTTCTTTCCTTTAGAATTTTATCTGATGGTAGTTTGGATCAAATCAAAGTACTCGATTCCAATAACCAAGATAGAGAGGAAGAAGCAATTCAACTCCTTCGTGATGGAGGACGATGGAAAGTGAATAAACCTAAGAATGCGCCATATTCTGCGACTTATCGAGTTGAATTTTAAATTGGTAGAAAAAGACAAACCAAAGGATAATATTTTTGTTAGTTATTTCGATATTCATAGAAAGGATATTAAAATTAAGAAGTAAAAATATTTAGGATGAAAATAGGTCAAGTTCTGATTTGGATTTTATTAATTGGTTTTGGATTTTATTTAGGCACGGCTTTTACTCCGCCGCAAGCGGAATTGCAAGGAGAGGGACTTAGTGATTCGTCGGATAATATTCAAGTGTCATCAAGCCAAGATTTAATCCCTTCAAATAACTCAACATCTTTAGGAACTCAAGGCTCGAATTCCAACAGAAGGAAAATAGATCCTGTCAGCATTGTAACGGATAGTGAACAACGAACCATTGATTTGTTTGAATCTTCAGCGCCTTCGGTAGCATTTATTACCACGACTGGATTGCAGAGAGATTTCTATTCTAGAAATATTTATGAAATTCCTAAAGGCTCTGGTACCGGGTTTATTTGGGATGAAGAAGGTCATATCGTCACAAATTATCACGTCATAAAGGATGGTCAGAAGTGGGAAGTGACTTTGAGTGATCAAAGTGTTTGGCCTGCTGAAGTTATCGGCTTTGAGGCGAGAAAGGATATTGCGATTTTGAAGATTGATGCGCCATTGGATCTGCTTAGACCGATTCCTGTTGGTTCTTCTCATGATTTGAGAGTAGGGCAATCTGTTTATGCAATTGGTAATCCATTTGGTTTGGATCAAACCTTGACTACAGGTGTGATCAGTGCCTTAGGTCGTGAGATAGAGTCTTTGGCAAGAATCCCGATTCGTGATGTGATACAAACCGATGCTGCCATCAATCCGGGGAACTCGGGTGGGCCGCTATTGGATTCTTCAGGTCGATTGATTGGAGTGAATACTGCAATCTATAGCCCTTCTGGTGCTTCAGCGGGGATTGGATTTTCTATACCGGTTGATATTGTGAATTGGGTTGTGCCGGATATTATTGAATATGGCGAAGTACAGCGTCCAATGTTGGGTGTTGAATTGGTGCCTGCACAATTTACCGAACGGTGGGGTATTGAGGGAGCAATGATTGCGGCGGTTGTTGCCGATGGTACGGCCGCCAAAAGTGGTTTGCTCGGAACATTGACAAGTCAGCAAGGAAGTATTAGAAGGTATGGTGATATTATAACAGGAATCAATGATGATCAAATTAATTCTGGCAATGATCTAATCCTAGCCTTAGAAAAATATAAGCCGGGTAGTACCGTGAAAGTCCGATACATTCGAGATGAGGAAGAATACGAAATGGATATTACGCTTGGCTCGTCGTTATAAGTTAACTCAAAAGTTGATAAACGATTAAGCTACCCAAGTATGCTAATATGCCCATGTAGGTAAATTGAATTAAGGGCCATTTCCACGACTTGGTTTCTCGCTTGGTGACTGCCAAGGTGCTCATGCACTGCAAAGCAAAGACATAAAATATCAAGAGAGATAAGGATGTCGCCATGTTATAAACAGGACGCTTTGTGACGGGGTTGATTTCTCCTGCCATTTTTTCTCTCACGGTCAATTCATCATCTGTGTTGCCTATAGAATATATCGTAGCCATAGTACCGACAAAAACTTCTCTTGCCGCAAAGGAAGAAATTAAGGCAATGCCCATTTTCCAATCAAATCCTAGTGGAGCGATTGTTGGTTCAATTATTTTACCGAGATGACCCGCGTAGGATGACTCCAGTTTGTACGAAGCGATTAAGTTCTCGGTATCATCTTCATTCAATGATTGAGCGGCCGCTTCGGTTAAGGCATTCTGTTCTGCGAGTTCCATTTTTTTACTAGGACCATAGCTTGCCAGAAACCAAAGGACGATAGAAATGACAAAGATTACTTTTCCAGCTTCTACTATGAAAGTGGTCACTTTTTCTTTGACCGTATAAAAAATGTTCTTCCAAATGGGAGTCTTGTATTGAGGCAATTCAATCATCAGAAAAGAAGGCTCTTCGGATTTCAAAACCATTTTAAAAACCCAGGCGGAGATAAGTGCAGCTACAATACCTAGCAAATAGAGCCCCATGAACACAAGTCCTTGGGCGTTAAAAATTCCCATGACGGTAGCGGATGGTACTACAAACCCTACCAAAACTGCATATACAGGAATTCTTGCCGAGCAAGAAATGAGCGGTGCTACCATGATGGTTGTCAGTCGTTCTTTCCAATTACTAATGGTTCTAGTTGACATAATTGCTGGTATGGCACAAGCACCACTTGAAACTAGTGCCACAATACTACGACCGTTTAAACCAAAACGCCGCATGATGCCATCAAACATAAATACGGCTCGTGACATATATCCTACCTCTTCTAAAAAAGCGATCAATAAAAATAAGATTGTTATTTGAGGGATGAAGATTAGGATACCACCTAATCCAGCAATAACTCCATCGACTATGAGGCTCCGAAACCAATGATCTGCCATGTTATCTTGTACAAGCTGTCCAAGTGAAGCGAAAGCGTTGTCTATTAAATTCATCGGCCATTCGGACCATGCATAGATCGACTGAAACATGATAAACATGATGGCAAAAAATAAAATCGGTCCGAAAACACGATGTGTGATAAAGGCATCGATTTTTTCAGAAAGCTTCAAGTTTTTATTAGAACCAGATTCCAATTTCGAGATATCCGCAAATTGATTGAATCGTTGCAGGGTTTCTTGAATTTGAAATTTAATTTTTTCAAAATTCAGAGAAATTGACTTTTCAGAGATTGATTTTTTTTCGACTTCCGTCAAATGGGAAAGCCAGTCGACATGATGAGCTTTTAGGAGGGATAAGTAATCATTGTCTTCACCCTTCTTTTCTACCAGTTGTTTTTCCAGAGGGCTGAGAGTATAAAAGGGTTCATTTCGAATGAACTTTTTAGGACCATCTTTAATGAACGTGGAGATTAGTTGCTCAATCGATTCCAAGTTTTCTTTGGTTTTGCCAGAGACACAAATTACAGGAATACCAAATCTAGTTTTTAATTTTTTGGTTAGTACCTCTTCATTTTGCTCAGCTAGATCCATCATGTTTAAACAAAGAATCATTGGGATTTTGAGATCCATTATTTGAGTTGCCAGTAAGAGATGTCGATCCAAATTATTGACGTCCGCGACATAAATGATACAATCAGGGTAGTTTTGATCTTCAGGATTGGTTAATATATCAATGACGATCTTTTCGTCCTTAGAATTGGGATATAGACTATATGTACCAGGAAGATCGATCATTTGTATGATGTCATCAGCGACTTTAACCGTTCCTAGTTTTTTGTCCACTGTAACTCCGGGAAAATTACCAATCCGTTGTCTTAGACCAGTGAAATGATTAAAAAGACTAGATTTTCCACTATTCGGGTTTCCGACGAGCGCAATATTGGTATTTGATTGAGACATCAGCTAATTATTACGGTGTGTGCTTCTTCTTTACGAAGAGCGACAAATTGATCGTTTATTTTTAAGTACATGGCTTGCCCAAAAGGAGATAGTCGTACCATTTCTACAGTTTCATTCGGCTTTAGGCCTAAAGTATGTAGTTTGGCAGCAAAATCATTTTGAAGAAATTTAAGGATTTGTGCACGTTCTCCCTTTTTTAAATCAGCAATACTTCTTTGAGTCATTGTGCTTTTATTTGGACTAAATACAGATGACTAAAGTATTAACATTTATTGGATTTGACCTATTTATAAAAAAAAATGTTTGAGAGTAGGGGTAGCTATATTGTCAATCGTTATACAGACAGAATATTGTTTTACCAAAACTGACTATTATGAATCAATCCACTAGTTTTTCTGAACTTAAACAAATTCCAGTTTTTAGTTGTTTGACAGAACAAGAGTTGAATTTTCTCAATTCTAAAGTAGCATTGAAAGTTATAGACAAAGGAAATAAGGTTTATTACTCAGAGCAAGAGATCAAATTTGTCTATGTATTGAAGAAAGGAACTGTTAAAATTAGCCGTCATACGAGTTCGGGTAAGATTTTAATTAAGGATATCATTTATTCGAATGAGATTTTTGGTGAAAACGTGTTTACTTCTCTTAAAAAAAGACAAGATTTTGCTGAGGTGCTGAACGAGGCTAGTATATATAAAATACCAGTTGATGTTTTTATGCGTTTGGTAACAGGCAATCCAGACTTGGCTGATGAGGTCATGCAAATCATTGTTGAAAGACTTCATGCTTTAGAAAACAGGATTAGAAGTTTTGTATTTGATAAGGCGAAAACTAGAATTATTGATTTCTTGAAAAGAACAGGAAAATTAAGAGGGATTAAAATTGGTCTGGACGAATGTTTGATCAATCATGGATTATCCCACAAAGAGATAGCTTTAATTACTGATACATCTCGTCAAACGGTAGCAAGAGTATTAGGGGAATTGAAAAAAGATAATATTATTCATTTCAGTGCTCGTAAACCGAGTAAGATTTTAATTAGAAATGAATTTGGTTTGAGTTAAGTTATAAATAGTTGGTTTTTCGATAAAACAGTACTTGTCCTGCAAGTGCTGTTTTTTCTTTTTTTTTAATAAAAAGAATCGAAATAGTGCAACGTTTTTAAAACACAAAGAGTATAGTTTAGTAGACGTGGTATTCATACATATGCCGCGTAATTTAAATAGTTGGTTTTTCGTATAAGGCGCCCTTGTCCCACATCGGCGCCTTATTTTTTTTTGTGGAATAATACTCACGTGCATATGCCAAATTCTCACTGTGAATGCAGTAATTCTAATCGGCTCAACCATTCCCTCATTAATCCAATAGTTTGAGCTAAAATTGATTAATGAAACACCTGATTTTTGCAGCTTTAATTCTAATTGCCCAGCATTGTTATTCGCAATCTAGTATCTCTATGACTTATACGTCTGGGGATATTCCTACTTCATTAACAAACTATGATCCTGCTTGCAATGGCCCGTTAACGACGATTGACATCATTTTGCCCAGCGCTTTAGGTACGTATGAGATTACGGGAATAGATATCAATTATTCAATGACGGCATTGGGTTCTGGGTATATCTCGGACCAGCGAAGTTATATTCATTGTCAAACTACAAACACTTCAGAGGCTCAAGTTTATTCTGGGACCACCAGTGCCTCAGGAACCCAACCTTATATTAGAAACAACATAGATATCGCCAATGGAGACTATTTTAATGGGGAGACGATAAGTTTCGAAATGCGTGCGTGGCGAACTTTTGGGAATACAGGAGTCAATTGCAATACAAACTATAATAAGGTTGATAACAATACGTGGTCGATTACGATTCATTATTTGTTTTGTCCATCCATGACAGAACTGAATACACAGGCCGATGTGGATGCCTTTGTTAGTAATTATGGACACTGTTCGAAATTAGAGGGAATTCTTATAGTTGGATCAAGCTCTACAATAAGTTCGGACATTGTAGATGTTTCCGGATTGAATTTTCTAGATAGTATTTTTTCTTTAGAATTTATTGATAATCCAATGCTTACGGAGATCAATCTTCCGCAACTTAATTACGCTTTTAATTTAAATATAAGTGAAAATGGTTTATTGAATTCGATGAGCATGACTAACCTGACATCTGTGGACTTTTTTAGTTTCACTAATAATGAGATTATCACTCAGTTGTCATTACCTATTGATACTTGTTATAGAGATATTAATGTTTATGACAATGTCAATTTAGAGACTTTGGCCTTTCCAGAAATGGTCAGAACCGAAAGTATTACTTTAGGATTTGGAATAGCTGAAGAGGAATCTCTGATCAATCTTGATTTGAATAAACTAGAGTCATGTCAGGTGTTCCGCATGGAAAGATTGCCCATAATCACATCCATTTCATTACCTGAATTGGTGAATGTGGTGGATCTTTTAATTAATGATAATACGCTAACTGGAAGTTCAATCCAATCGATTTCAGTTCCAAAGTTGGAAAACGCCGGGAAAATAGAAATAACCGAAATGGATAACTTATCTACTCTTGATTTTTCTTCTTTAAGATTTGTCACCAACGAATTACGTGTTGATGCCAGCGGTAACTCTACATTATTAGAAATGAATAGTCTTAAACAATTGAGATTTGCAGGTGAGATTGAGATTACAGGTTTTGATAGTTTAAACGATTGCTGTTTTTTTCATTACTTCCTTCCCGATGTTTCAAATAAAATTACTTTGAACAACGGTCCTGACTGTGATGACTTCTTCCAACTGGAAAGTATTTGTCAAAATGTGGATCCGGATGGTGATGGTATTTACGGTAATGTGGCAGACAACTGCCCAGACATATATAATCCAAAACAAGAAGACTTTGATGAAGATGGGGTAGGAAATGCCTGTGACAATTGTCCTACTGTGATCAATACAGATCAGGCCGATGCCAATGATAATTTTATTGGAGATGCATGTGAACAAGCGGAGCTCGGCAAAGTTGGGGTAAACACTAGTACACCAAAGGCTGGTTTGGAATTGGAAGCATCAGACCTCTATTTAAATGATGCGAATCGTGGACTGATTATGCGCAATCCATTAGGTGAATGTTACAGAATTAAAGTGAATTTAGATGGAGAACTTCAACTCAAGGCGATAAGCTGTCCAAACTGATATTTATTGGTATAAAGGAATAGTAGACTTAATCTTTTTGAAGAACATTCCGGAATATGCCAATGACGACATTTTCTCGTCTAAGTGATGAAAACAAACAAAGAGACTAAAATAGATTTGAAAAAGATCAGTTTATTATAATAATAAAGTTTTGATAGAATAATCAGAATTTTGTTAATAGTTGGTTTTTTGTATCAGGCATCATAGTCCCACTATCGATGCCTGATCTTTTTTGAGTTATCATGCAGCGTTTTTCACACTCAAAGTATTTAATAAGTAGAATGTTCAGTTGCGGAGCTTTATAAGTTTTCTTATCCGCACTCACTTATCTAAATTTAATAGTTGGTTTTCGTTAGAAAGTCCTCCGTCCTTGGAGGACTTTTATTATTTATCCTCCTCTGTAGTTTGGATCGTGAATCCCAGGGATATGAGATCGTCCCAGAAGTTAGGATAGGATTTTTCTACGACTTTAGGATCTTCAATATGGATTTTATGAAACATAGCAAGGCAAGCCAGACTCATCGCCATTCTATGATCTTTGTAGGTTTCAAAAGTGACCATTTGTTCGGGCCATTTTGTTCGCCCTTCTTGCATGTAATATTGCACTTCTTTATTTTTGGAAAATCTGGGAGGTAATTTGCTAAGATAGACTTGTAATTTTTCTAGTTCGGTTTGCATAGCTTTGATTCGATCGGTTTCTTTAATGTGAAGTGTCTTTAAACCGCTAAATAAACCGCTAGTGCCCGTACCTGCACAGAGCGTAAAGACGGATTGCGCGATATCGGGAGCTTTAATAAAATTGTATTCTAAAAATGGAGGAGCTAATTCGTGAGTTTTAGTCAAGTGGACTCCATCAAGAGTAAATGCCGTATGAATATCAAAATTTTTCATAATCTCCTGAATCACGGCATCTCCTTGAAGACTTTCCCTAAACAATCCATTTAACTTTAAATCCAATTCATTCGCGAAAGCGGCCATCACATAGTAGTAACTTGCTGCAGACCAGTCGGCTTCTACGGTGTAATCTTTTGCTTGATATGGCTGAGGCTGAATGGTGATCAAATTGTTTGCCCAGGTGACTTCAGCACCAAACTCTTTCATGAGGTCTATGGTCATTTCAATATAAGGACGTGAGACTAAGTCGCCGATCAATTTGATTTCCAAAGCTTTGACTAAGTGAGGGGCGATCAAGAGAAGGGCCGAAATAAACTGACTGCTAATACTTGCATCCAATGGTATATGTTGTGTTTGCATTCCCCGAAAGGGGCCAACCATTAAAGGAGGATAGCCCTCTTTATCTTTGTATTGAATATCGGCTCCCAAATGATTTAAAGCATTCACCAAAGGGCCAATAGGACGTTGTTTCATCCTATCCGAACCAGTGATTTCTTGCGTACCTTTTTGCATGGCGTAGAAAGCCGTGGAGAAGCGCATACTCGTACCTGCATGTCCGACATCTTTAATCAAGGAATCACTTTTAAGGATATTCTCCAAAACTTGAGAATCCTTACTCGTTGATATGTTATGAATTGCGAAATCGTCAGAACAAAGAGCCTGAATGATTAATAGTCGATTAGAAATACTTTTCGAGCCGTCCAATTGAATGGTTCCAGACAACGAACGATCCTTTTTATGTAATGTAATCCTGTGATCCGTCATGTACTAATTGAATTATATGCGCTCAATGATCATTCCTCTTCATTTTTGGCAACAATATTCTTTCGAGGTTTTGGATTCTGATTGTCCGCCGCTTTTTGGTAGCGTTTTATGATTTCTTTGACCAAACGATGTCTTACCACATCTTCAGCATCTAAGTTTACTCTTCCAATTCCATTGACATCTTTTAAAATATCCAGAGCAGGGAATAAGCCCGACTTTTGATTTCGAGGTAGATCGATTTGTGAGGGATCCCCAGTTATGATGCATTTAGCATTCGGCCCCAGCCGGGTCAAAAACATTTTTAATTGAGCAGAAGTACAATTTTGAGCTTCGTCTAAGATAATGAAAGCGTTGTCCAAAGTCCGTCCTCTCATAAAAGCGAGAGGAGCTACTTCAATGATTCTCTCGGCAGTAAATTTATTAAGTTTTTCTACGGGGAGCATGTCATCCAGCGCATCATAAAGTGGTCTTAGATAGGGATCCACTTTATCCTTGAGATCTCCTGGTAAGAATCCTAAACTTTCGCCTGCTTCTACCGCTGGTCTTGTCAAGATGATCTTTCTAACGAGACGATTTTTTAGGGCACTAACGGCCAAGGCGACGGCGGTATATGTTTTACCAGTTCCTGCAGGTCCAATGGCAAAGACAATGTCATTGGCTTCACTATTCTCAACTAATTTTTTCTGATTTCTAGTTTTGGCTTTTATGGCCCTTCCGTTTCGACCAAAAACGATGGTACTACCGGAGTGTTTAGAAAGTCGATTGACATGCGGCGTTCCTCCCTCCAATAGATCTTCAAGCGTTTGATCCGTTAAATCTTTGCGATCTTTCAGCATCTTGACCATGGTTTCTACTTGTGACTTTACCTGCTGGGTATCTTTTTTATCTCCCGCCAAGCGAAGGTTGGTTCCTCGCGAGGTAATCGTTAAATCGGGGAAGGCTTTTTTAAGAATATTTAATCGTGAATTTTTTTCTCCGTACAATTCCACGG
>JAHDCZ010000104.1 GCA_020629615.1 Saprospiraceae bacterium | reverse complement strand
AAAAGGCCCGAACCAATAAGATCCGAGCCTTCAATATCATTTAAAAGCGTCTTACTCCGCTTTATCGTCCACTTCTTCAAACTCTACATCTTCCGCAGTATCGTTTGCATCAGAGCTCGCTGTATCGCCTGCAGCACCAGGATCTCCTCCAGCCTCATTCGCTTGCGCTTCTTGCGTCGCTTTGTAAATCTCCTCACTGGCTGCTTGCCAAGCGGTATTAAGATTATTGGTCGCTTCTTCAATCTGAGCAATATCCTCTGTTTTCTGCGCTTCTTTCAATTTGGCCAAAGCCTCTTCGATCGGTGCTTTCTTTTCATCCGGAACTTTGTCTCCAAATTCACCCAATTGCTTTTCCGTTTGGAACACCAAAGAATCCGCTGCGTTTAATTTATCCGCTTTTTCTCTTGCTGCTTTATCGGCATCTGCATTGGCTTCAGCTTCCGCTTTCATTCGAGCGATTTCTTCTTTTGACAATCCAGTAGAAGCTTCAATTCTAATGTTTTGTTCTTTCCCTGTTCCTTTATCTTTTGCAGAAACATTTAAGATACCATTCGCATCCATATCGAAAGTTACCTCTACTTGAGGCACTCCTCTCGGTGCAGGTGGAATACCATCCAAGATGAATCGACCGACAGGACGGTTATCCTTTGCCATTGGTCTTTCTCCTTGAAGGATATGAATTTCAACACTTGGTTGATTATCTGCCGCCGTCGAGTAGACTTTTGACTTCTTTGTCGGAATCGTAGAATTTGCTTCGATTACAACATCGTAAACACCTCCCATGACTTCAATACCCATTGATAAAGGCGTTACATCTAGTAACAATACATCTTGCACATCACCACTTAAGACTCCTCCTTGGATCGCCGCACCTACTGCTACAACTTCATCAGGGTTTACACCTTTACTTGGCTTCTTGCCAAAGAATGCTTCGACAGCTTCTTGAATCTTAGGAATTCTTGTAGATCCACCAACAAGGATTACCTCATCAATTTCATCTTTATTCATTCCAGCATCTTTCAATGCTTCTTCACAAGGCTTTAATGTTCTTGCTACCAAGTCATCTGCCAATTGCTCAAACTTTGCTCTTGTTAATTTTAATACCAAGTGTTTTGGTACTCCATCAACAGCAGTTACATATGGAAGATTAATTTCCGTTTCGGCGGAAGCTGACAACTCAATTTTTGCCTTCTCTGCTGCGTCTTTTAATCTTTGAAGCGCCATCGGGTCTTTTCTAAGGTCAATATTTTCTTGCCCTTTGAAACTATCCGCCAACCAGTCGATAATCACTTGATCAAAATCATCTCCTCCTAAGTGCGTATCACCGTTGGTTGATTTAACCTCAAAAACACCATCACCCAATTCAAGAATTGAAACATCAAATGTTCCTCCTCCCAAATCATACACTGCAATGGTTACGTCTTTATTCTTTTTATCTAAACCATAAGCCAAAGCAGCAGCTGTTGGCTCATTGATAATTCTTTTTACGTCTAATCCAGCGATCTCTCCAGCTTCTTTTGTCGCTTGTCTCTGTGAATCATTGAAATATGCAGGTACAGTAATTACGGCCTCTGTCACTTCTTGACCCAAAAAGTCTTCCGCTGTTTTCTTCATTTTCTGAAGTACCATTGCAGAAAGTTCTTGCGCTGTATATTTTCTACCATCAATATCAACTCTCACAGAATCATTATCTCCTTTGGTAACAGTAAATGGTGAACGATCTATTTCAGACTTTGCCTCACTATGTCTTAAGCCTACAAATCTTTTAATAGACGATACTGTTCTTGTTGGATTAGTAATCGCTTGCCTTTTGGCTGGATCTCCAATTTTACGTTCGCCATTATCCATGAAAGCAACTACTGAAGGTGTTGTTCTTCTACCTTCATCGTTTGGAATGACCACAGGTTCATTTCCTTCCATAACGGCAACACAGGAATTCGTTGTTCCTAAATCAATGCCAATTATTTTTCCCATTTAAGTATATTTTTGTTCAAATTATTAAATACACCTATCAATAGTCAATAGATGTGCCAAGCGCAAAAAGCGGTATAATTGTCCGTTTCGTGGCAGACATATGTGTCAAAATGATAATATTGCCATAGGATTATGACAAAAAGGCAGTTAAGGAACAAAGTTTAAGTGCTTTGTAAATTGACCTTCCGTTAAGGAATCTAGAGTAGTATTTGCTAATACGACCGGATCTCTTTGAAAACGATGTCTTGAAGAAAACAATCCTCTACCCTCAGAAAGATTGGTATAAGCAGGAATATCTTGTGAAGAGGTAATTCCTAAATTGGCCTGAGCCACATTTAAAAATTCTTGAATTTCAATTCCGCCCGATAAAATGATCAATTCAACATTCAAGAATAATCGAACTGCCGTTGGATCTTCTTCAATATTAGATGCCATAAATGTATAGAAATCAATACCAGGTACCTCTACCGTTCTTTCTTCAATATTACTTGCTAATGACCACAATAAGCTTTTTGATTCGAAATCTCCACCATTCAATTGTTCCAGATAGTTCAATTTTAATTTTGCATCGAACAATACTGCATTAGGATCTGGCAACCATGTTATTTCAGAAATGGTGTTGTACTGAAAAGAAATATTGTCAACAGAGTTTATCATGGGCTCTCCTACAATTGTAGTAGAAGCTGTCACTTCAGGCAAGGATTCGTTTCGTTTTAAACTAAGGGAAAATGTTTCTCCAGCATAACTACTGGGATTACCAGGAAACAATACATCCGATTTTATTTTATATAAATAATTTGGCGCTTGCGCGAATACACCTGTGTCACGAACATAGCCTTCAGAATTACCATCAACTCTTTCTAGAAGAAAAGATTCTCCTGTACTTTCATTAATTAGCCTAACTTCCGGATTTTCAAAATATAAAGAATCAGGACGTTGAGCTATTTCTAGAGCGGAAGTACTTTCATCCAAAAAAGCTTTTTCAATTCTTAGATATTGCGCTGTATCGGCCGTGTTTAATAAACCGTACACTATCGGAATACTCTTCCACTCGCGGTTTAATTCAAAATCATTAGAACAGGAGCAAACAAAAAGAATTGCAAGAATATAAAGCACCATTTTCTTCATTCTGCGAAGTTAATCTTTTTACTATATAATAAGCTGAATTTGGCAAGTCTTATCGTCTAAATGACAAAAGAATTTACTAAACTGAACTTGGTTTTCTATCTTACGCCTTCTAAATTATATCAAATGTCCCAACATAAAAAAGAAGTAAAACGAGTCACAACGCATACCCTTCAATCGATGAAGAATGAGGGAGAAAAAATTTCTATGCTTACCGCATATGATTATAGTATGGCTAGGATAATTGATGCCGCTGGAATTGATGTTATTTTAGTAGGCGATTCTGCATCAAATGTGATGGCAGGTCATGAAACCACGCTTCCTATCACCCTAGATCAAATGATTTATCATGCTCAATCTGTCGTCCGAGCGGTAAAACGAGCCCTTGTTGTTGTTGATCTTCCATTCGGAACTTATCAAGGTGATTCCAAAATGGCTTTAAAATCTGCCATAAGAATTATGAAGGAATCAGGTGCCCATGCGATTAAAATGGAAGGAGGTCCTGAAATAAAGGAATCTATCAAAAGGATTTTATCCGCCGGCGTACCTGTTATGGGCCATTTGGGCTTGACCCCACAATCCATCTATAAATTTGGAACATACACCGTTCGAGCCAAAGAAGAAATGGAGGCTAAAAAGCTCGTTGAAGATTCTATATTTCTCGAGAAAATGGGGTGTTTTGGCATTGTATTAGAAAAAATTCCAGCTCAATTAGCCACTTCAGTCGCTCAAAAACTCAGCATACCAGTGATTGGCATCGGTGCAGGGGGTGGCTTAGATGGTCAAGTTTTGGTGGTGCATGATTTGTTAGGAATAACCAAAGACTTCCATCCTCGATTTTTGCGTCGATATTTGGAGCTCTTTGACACCATTAAAACGGCAGTTGAATCCTATGCTCAAGATATTAAGAGTGGCGATTTCCCAAATGAGAAAGAACAATATTAAATGCGGTTTCTGAAATATACAATTTTAGCACTTTTTATTTTAGGGGCAATACTATCATATATCGCGTATCAATGGATTTATAGTCCAAACATGGCGATTACTGATTCTACTTTCGTTCAAATACCTCGTGAAAGTAATTTTGAGGATGTTCTTCAAATTTTGGATCGAGAGAATATTCTTAAGAATAGAAGTTCTTTTACCCGAGTAGCTCAATTGATGAAATACCCAAATAGGATTCAGTCAGGTAATTACAAAATTGAAAAGGATTTCAATAATAGAAGTTTAGTTGGTCGTTTACGCTCAGGTGATCAAGCTCCCGTAAAATTGACGATCAATAGTGTACGACTTTTGGAAAATTTGGCAGGAGCTATTTCGAAAGTTATAGAACCTGATTCGATGCGCTTATTGGAACAACTGAAGGATCCAAAATTCTTGACTCAAGAAGGATATACGGTAGAAAATGTCATGAGTTTGTTTATTCCTAACACGTACGAGTTATGGTGGGATACAGATTTTAACTCCTTGATCAAAAGAATGAAAAAAGAGCATCAAATATTTTGGGAGAAAAAAGAACGTCTGAAGCGTTTGGAGAAATTAGAAATGACCAAAGAAGAAGTATATACGCTTGCCTCCATAATAGAAAAAGAAACTTTGGTTGCAGGTGAAAAACCTAGAATGGCTGGAGTATATATGAATCGTCTAAAACGAGGTATGAAGCTTCAAGCTGATCCAACTGTTGTATTTGCCAATAAACAATTTGACTTAAAAAGAGTGCTAAACAAACATTTAGAATTTGATTCTCCATACAATACTTATGTGTACGAGGGTTTACCACCAGGTCCGATCTGCATGCCTAATATCAATTCGATCGATGCTGTTCTAAATTATGAAGATCATCGCTATTTATATTTCTGCGCTAAACCCGATAATTCTGGGCTACATGATTTTGCTAAATCTCTGATTGAGCACAATCGAAATGCGAAGAATTATTGGAGATACTTAAATAAAAATAAAATAAAATAGAGTGCTCAGGCCATTTTAACAATGGTCACCCCTTCTCCCCCATAATCATCTTTGGGGTGCAGTACTTCCTTTATTGCTTTGTACTCTTTAAGTTTTTTTCTGATGGCTTTTCGTAAGGCGCCCGATCCTTTTCCATGAACAATTGTCAAGTCGAGAACATTGTTAATCAAAGCCATATCCATAAATTCCTGCACCACTGCTACCGCATCAGAAACCACATATCCTCTGACATCAATTTTATTTTCATATTTGACGGTACTTTGCTTTAAATCCGCGTTTATATTTTTGTGAGGTTTTCGCTCTATCGGTTCGCTACATGGTATAACATCTCGAACTTTTACTCGCATGGTAATAGAACCAACTGACAATTCAAGATTATTTTTTTTTCTGCTTACAATTTTCCCAATAGTCCCTCCCTCTCTCAACTTGGCGAAGGACCCCTCGATTAAAAGGCTTTCATCTACTTTTTCCGAAAAGTAGATGTCTTCTTTTAATTCATTGATTTCTTCAAGTAAATCTTGTTGTTTTAGGGATTTTTCTTTCACAACTTCTTGAACCTTTTTAAGACTTTCCTTGGCCTTAAGTTCTTTGACTAATTGCTGCAACGCTTTTTGTTCATCATTGGTTTTAAGTAATCTCTTTTGTTTAGACTCCATCTTGAATTTTCGTTTTTTAAATTCAAGATCTTTGTACATGTTGTCGTATTGATCAATCAATTTTTGTAACTCTTTTTCTCTATTGCGTAGTAATTGATTTTGTTCTTTTAAAGATTGCTGTTGCGATTGAAGATCGACCAAGAGTTGTTCAACTGATTTTTGATTCTTACCAGTCTTGTACTTAGCATATTTTAAAACTCTATTTGGAATACCACTTTTCTGCGCAATTTCAAAAGCAAATGAACTTCCTGGCTTCCCTACTTTGAGTTGATAATTGGGTCTTAAAGAGTCAGTATCAAATGTCATACTTCCATTCACAATGCCACTAGTCTGATAAGCAAAGAATTTAATATTGCTATAATGTGTTGTTATAACACCCCATGACTTTCTGTGATTAATTTCCTTTAATATTGACTCGGCAATAGCTCCTCCTATTTTTGGATCGGTCCCACTTCCGAATTCATCAATGAGAATCAGGCTTTTTTCATCAGCTTTCTCTAAAACATTTTTCATGTTAACCAAACGAGAACTATAAGTACTTAGGTCATCCTCGAAGGATTGTTGATCTCCTATATCAGTAAAAAATTGATTAAAAATACCAATCTTACTTTCCGCGGAAGCGGGAATCAACATCCCACACTGCACCATCATTTGAAGCAGACCGACCCCTTTCATAGTAATTGATTTACCTCCAGCGTTTGGTCCACTTAGTACTAAAATTCTGTTCTTATTTAAGAGATTTAAATCAAAAGGCACGGTAATTTCATCAATTGCTGAGTTTTTGAAAAGTAATAAAGGGTGATAAGCTTTATATAATTCTAAGTGTGGTTGATTGGTCAATTTAGGCTTTTGTCCTCCGATTTCACTTGCAAAAGATGCTCTCGACTGGATCTTATCTAATTGAAGGAGGGTTGAATAATCAGAAGAAATATCTTCAGTATATGGATGTAATTCTTCACATAAAGATTTCAGAATTTTGTAATACTCTTGTTTCTTTTCCGTTTCGAGATTGAACAACTCATTATTGATTTCTAAAACCTCTTCTGGCTCAATAAAAACCGTTTTACCAGTTGCAGATTCATCATGTATAATTCCTTTAATTTTTCTTTTATTTTCGGTTGGGACCGAAAGCACCCGGCGCCCATGACGTAAACTCTCTGTACTATCTGTGAGATATCCCGCACGTTTATACTTAGTCAACATTTGGCGAAAAGTCTGATCGAGTTCTCGACTCTTTGACTTGATTTTTGAAAATACCGCGGCCAATCCAGGTGAAGCATTGGGTTTAATATCTCCTTCATCATCAAATATTTTTTCGAACTGATTAATCCAAGACTTCAAATGAGGACTTTCACTTAAAAGTTGTTTAAGATTGATTGTCAAAGAGGCATCTGCTTTGTTGAAGTACTCGTAAACAGACTGACTAATCTTTAAAAGCTGAAAAATTCTGAATAAACTCTCCACAGACAAGACATAGCCTTGTTTTTTGAGTAAGTATAAATCTTCGTCTATATTTTCATAACTGGACATAGGGATTGGTTCGCCTCTCTCGGAGGCTAATACATATTCCTCAACTTGATTTAAGGTAAGTTGAATTTTATCTATGGCATTTGTAGGCGACAGATTCAATAATTCATCCTTTGCCTTTTGGCCGAATGCATGTCTAGAAAGTAAGACAAGTAATTTGTCGAATTCCAGTTGTTTTAATATGTCTTTGGGATATAGTACCATCAGATGTCAAAATTAGAGTAAAGATACTTTTTAGTCTATAAAGTGAAACCTAGAAATGTTAGCTTTGTACAATATATAAATGTTATGGCGGGCAATTTGTTTGGAAAAATTTTTCGAATCACTACTTATGGAGAATCTCATGGCAAAGGGATTGGCGTGGTCATTGATGGCTGTCCGGCAGGTTTAACGATTGATAAATCTTTAATTGAGATGGATTTACAAAGACGTAAACCGGGTCAATCTCATATTACAACACCTCGAAAAGAAGATGAATCCTTTATTATCCAGTCGGGTGTTTTTGAAGGCAAAACCACCGGTGCCCCAATTAACATATTTATACCAAACAAAAATCAGCGCTCGAAAGATTACGACAAACTCAAAGAAGTTTTTAGGCCCTCGCATGCTGATTTTACCTATCTATCGAAGTATGGTCATCGTGATTTTAAAGGCGGAGGTCGATCCAGTGCGAGGGAAACAGCAGCGAGAGTGGCTGCAGGAGCTGTAGCCAAAATGTTTATAAGTGCTCATGGTGTCAAAATAAAAGCTTATGTTCAACGAATTGGAAAAATTGCAATCCCTGATGAAGCCAATTTAAATCTTCAAATTGAGGAAAATATTGTTCGTTGCCCTCATTCGGCTACAGCCGAAAAAATGATTCGAAGAATTGAAGAAGTTAAGGTATCTGGTGATAGTCTTGGAGGGATTATACATTGTGAAATAAAGGATTGTCCAATAGGATTAGGCGAACCTGTTTTTGATCGCTTAAACGCAAATTTGGCTCATGCCATGTTTAGTATTAATGCTGTCAAGGGATTTGATTTAGGTTCTGGATTTAAGGGAACTCGTCTTTTAGGTTCGGAGCATAATGACGAATTCTACTTAGATCAAGATATCGTAAAAACTAAGTCAAATAATTCTGGCGGTATACAGGGAGGGATTAGCAATGGAATGCCAATTTACTTCAATGTGGCATTTAAACCGACTTCGACCATATTTAAGAAACAACAAACTTTGAACAAAGAAAAGGAAGCTATAGAACTCGAAGTTAAAGGAAGACATGATCCTTGCGTCGTTCCTCGAGCGGTACCCATTGTTGAAGCTATGGCTGCTTTGGTGATCGCTGATCATCTTTTAAGAAATCGAAGCAGTAAATTGGATCATTGATTTTGTTTCAATTCTTCGAAGGCTTTATCAAAACCCTTTTTAAATCCTTCTATATCACCGAATTCATGTCGCCAACTTAGACCCAATCCGTATCGTTGCTTTCTTTGAGACTGAACAGATAATTGATCAAAATCATAACGTCCAAAAACTCTAACTTTCAATTTACGATCATCAGTTATAAAATATTCAAAAGCGATATCTGGAATAATCGAATTAGCAGGAATAAATCTGGAGTCTCTTACATACTCTCCTCCAATCCTAGCCGAAAGTTTTTCATCAAAAAATTTAAATTTAGGATTAATCGCTAATTGAATTTCATCTGGATTAAAGAGATCGGTGAATTTTGCGTTATCGTTTTCATTTCCAGTAAACAAGTCAGAATTCTGATTTAGACCAAGTTCCATATCTATGCTGGAAAATATCTTATTATCTCCGATCAATTCATTTAACAACCCAGAAAACAAAATAGAAAACTGATTAGATATGAATTCGCTTAATGTGGTTGTACTTGATTGCACCAAGGTATTGGTATTAAATATATCTCCTCCAAGCGGGTTATTATAGGGTAAAAATGATTTAAAAAGAATCAAACCCGCGACTTGCGAATTAAATCCATTTTTATCCGAACGCAGGGTTCTCAATTTGGTATCTGCGTAAGATTTTAAAGCACCTGCCTGTAGATCAGGAAAATCTATATCAAAATCTACTATTGGTTCGAACAATGTACCTGTCAAAAAGAGGCTGAGATCTACCTTGGTTCTTCTAGAAGCTTCAAATATTAGAGGGTCAGATTCTCCACTGAAATACTCATTTAGAAAAACTCGTAGATTTGTACGTAAATCTTCATATTCAGCTTCAAGGTCTATTTGAGCATTTATGGGATCTCCCGTCCAACTAATAAGTCCACCTTTCTTGACTGAAAATGGTTTAGCTAATACGTCAAAAGCCGTGAATAAATATTTTCCTCTTTCGATTTTATAATCTCCAAAAACAGAAAACTCACCACTCCTACGGACTGCTATTTGAAGATCTCCGGTTCCTTGACCTTCAATAATATCTCCCAGTTTTTCATTGAAGATAATTTCCATTGTGGCTTCATCAGTAATAGAGAGATTCATTTCGATATTCAGGCCTTCAATCTTGTA
>JAHDCZ010000013.1:46549-48781 GCA_020629615.1 Saprospiraceae bacterium | reverse complement strand
GCTTCTTTCACTTTCTTTTCTTTTAAGTTTCCTTTTAAAATATAGTGCAGGTGAATTCCTGTAAATATTCGTGGAATCTCTTCTCTTCTTGTTCCTTTAACTTCTACTTCGATAGCTTCAATCGGTTGACGCATCTTCTCAAGTATCATGACGATATCAATGGTGCTGCATCCTGCTGCGGAAAGTAAGACTCCTTCCATCGGTCCAACTGCATTGCCATTCCCAAGAGTGATGGTTTGGTTTTTCTCATTAATACCATGAAAGGTTTTGAGGTCTGTTGATTTCAATTTTACATTCATTGTATATATATTTTTGCAGCTATAAAATTTAAAATAATTCAAACAAGCCAAACATCTTGGCTACTGCCAAAATGACTACCACAACTAAAACACGATAAGCCCAAACACTCGCCGATTCGTATTTGGAAGCATAGTTTGCCGTAAGGTATCCACCTGCTGTTTGGCCAATTGCGAAGATCGCCCCTACCTTCCAATCGATCAATCCTTTCCAATGAAAAAGCACCAAAATTAATATCGTGTATAAAGCCACCACAAAAACTTTGACAGCATTGGCTTCAATTAAATCGTATTTGGCAAGAAGCACCATGACAGCCAAAAAGAAAATTCCCATTCCCATCTGAATAAATCCACCATAAAAACCTACTGCTATGAATACTGGAATAGTAATCCAAGGTGAAAGTGTAAAAGACTTATTAGATGAACTCAACCATCGTTTGGGATTGACAAGAATGACTATCAATGTAGATACCATCAAAATTTTAAATACGAAAGTAAACTGTTCGTTGGTTACCAATGTGGCGACATATGCACCTAGGATACCACCAATAAAAGTGCTTGTTATGATTACTTTACTTCGATTGAGGTCGAGCTTTTTATTTTGCCGAAAGGCAAAAACACCTGCTAAGGTCTGAAACATAATTCCTACTCGATTCGTACCATTGGCTACATTCGCCGGAAGGCCGATAATCTCTGTCAAAATGCTGAGTGTAATGGCAGACCCATTTCCAGCCAATGTGTTTACGACTCCTGCTAAAAACGCCCCAATGATGGCAACGATAATTTGGTAAAAATCCATTAGTCAGAAATCTCTTGACAAAGTTCTACTAGAACTCCATTAGCAGACTTGGGATGAACAAAACAAACCAATTTATTATCTGCGCCTTTCTTGGGTGTTTCATTGAGTATTCGAAAGCCTTCCTTGCGAAGTCGTTCCATTTCTGCATAAATATCCGTAACTGCAAAAGCGACGTGATGAACTCCCTCTCCGTATTTTTCAATATATTTTGCGATGGCGCTATCAGGGTGCGTCGCTTGTAACAGTTCTATTTTACTTTGACCTGTTCTAAAAAAGGAAGTTTCTACATGTTCGGAAGCTACTTTTTCTGTTTTGTAGTGTGAACGTCCCAACAACTTTTCAAATAATGAATTGCTCTCCTGTAAATTTTTTACCGCGATACCGATGTGTTCAATCTTTTGCATCCAATGAGTTCTGAGTTTATAAAATATATGACTAAGGTACGTTAAGTGATGCTAACTAAGTGGCTCAATTCTTGTATTTATATACTTTAATGAAAACTAAATCTGAAATCGTTAACGATTGGCTGCCTCGTTACACTGGAGTCGCATTAAATAAATTTGGTCAATATATTATTCTTGTAAATTTTGGAAATTACGTGAAGCAATTTGCAAAGATACATGGTGTAAGGGTCGAAGGTAAAAATCGTGCAATGCAATCCGCTACCGCCGATAATATCACAATCATTAACTTTGGAATGGGTAGTGCAAATGCCGCTACTATCTGTGATTTATTGACGGCGATAAAACCAAAAGCCGTTGTGTTTTTGGGAAAATGTGGCGGTATAAAAAAGAAAAATAAAGTAGGAGATCTTATTCTTCCAATTGCAGGAATCAGAGGAGAAGGAGCATCCAATGATTATTTGCTTCCTGAAGTTCCTGCCCTACCAGCATTTGCGCTGCAGAAAGCCATTTCCACGACAATCCGAGAATTTGAGAAGGATTATTGGACGGGTACTGTTTATACAACCAACCGAAGAGTATGGGAACATGACGAAGATTTCAAAGAATATTTACGTGCTCTCCGTGCGATGGCGGTTGATATGGAAACAGCAACCATTTTTTCTGTTGCTTTCAAAAACAAAATTTCTGCAGGAGCACTCTTGTTAGTATCTGATATTCCTATGATTCCGGAAGG
>JAHDCZ010000013.1:0-46449 GCA_020629615.1 Saprospiraceae bacterium | reverse complement strand
AAATTTCTGCAGGAGCACTCTTGTTAGTATCTGATATTCCTATGATTCCGGAAGGAGTGAAAACTCAAGCCAACGATAAGATAGTCACAAAAAAATATGCTGAGGATCATTTAAGGATTGGAATTCAATCTTTAAAACAACTCATGAATAATGCACAAACCGTAAAACACCTCAGGTTTTAGAAGAAAATATTCTAAAAAAAAAGGGGCGTTTTAATTTAAAAACGACCCCTTTTTTATTTGCTCATTGAAAAATTATTTTTTCAACGCATCTCTAATTTCAGTTAATAAATCAACTTCAGATGGACCAGCTGGTGCTTCTTCCGCTGGTGGCTGCGCTCTATTGTAAGCCTTGACAACCATGAAGATTACAAATGCAACAATTACAAAATTGATAATTGTATTTACAAATGCACCCCACTTAATTGCAACTTCTTCAGTTACTGTACCATCAGCTGCCGTACTTGCTTCTTGTAAAGTGTATTGTAAATTCGAAAAGTCAACACCTCCTAAAGCCATTCCGATCGGTGGCATTAATACATCGTTAATGAAAGAACCGATTACAAGCCCAAAAGCTCCGGCAATAATTACAGCAACGGCTAATTCAAGCACATTGCCTTTCATGATAAATTCTTTAAATTCCTTGATCATAGTTTTTCGTTTTCCTGGTTAATAAAAACAAGTTTAGTTTATTCGCTCTGCATAGATATAAAAAAACTATATATAAATTACTCAATTACGTCAATTTAACGCAATCAGCACTTTATATAGAAGAGCCTTTTCTATACAAGCTTCAAACTTGAGACTTAGCTAAAGTAAAAATGTAACTAAAGTGAATTAAAAAAATGATTACTTTTTTAATCGATCAAAAAGCCTTCGTGAAATTCTAAGAAAATCCATTTCAGTTATCAGACCGATTAACTCGTCATCCTTTACGACAGGAAGGCATCCAACTTTCTTCTTTTTCATTAACTTCAATGCTTCCATTACACTTTCATCTTCGGTTATGGTAACAGGAGAAGATACCATAATGTCTTTTACTAATACAGTCTTCTTTGATTTTTTCTTTTTCATGAAATGCCTCATCAGATCACGAGAAGTCACTAGGCCAATAAGCTTTCCCTTCGTATCTTCCACTGGAGTGTAATGTAGTTTTTTCCAATCCATCATTTCGGCGACCAAGTCTATGATATCTTCTTTTTGAACGGTGAAGAGATCCGTATTCATAAACTCGGAAACCTTTAAAGTAGTTGGCTTATAATTTTTTAAATCTTTAATACTCGCCTCCTTCCATTGATGGACGGGATTATTAGTTTTTTGGTTTTCTATGATAGAACATGTAAGTGCGGCAAGAGCTTCATCTGCTGTCGTTCGATTGCTCATTTCTGTAAAAGAGCGCAACATCCAACGCGCACCATTCATGTGTTTTTTAGCTCTTTTTTCTATAATTCCGAGGTAGCGATCAATATCCTTTTTATTCACCTTCCTACTTTCTAATCCTTTGCGCGCAATCGGAATCAGCTCATCAAGAACTAAATCACAAGCACTTATTTTTTTGTCATTAAACCAACTAAACTTGGAGTCAATTCCAAACTTTGCTGCTTTACCAAAATTATCTCTTACATCCGCAAAGGATAATTTATCACGTACATCATTCACTTCGTTGCTCATCCCAATCATTGCGCCCAACCAAAAACAAGCATTCGCAATTTCATCGGCAACGGTAGGACCAGATGCTAAAACTCTATTTTCGATTCTAAGATGGGGTTGGCCGTTTTCACTAATCCCATAACACGGGCGGTTCCAGCGGTAAACAGTACTATTATGTACTTGAAGAGATCTCAACTTTGGAACTTCTCCTTTGGAGATTAAGTCCATACTGTTCTCTTCAACATCAGAACTAATCAATACTCTAAAACGACTAATATCTTCTTTATAAATTTCCATGATAGAATCATGCAACCAATCATTTCCAAAGCTAACCCTTGGGCTACGTTCACGCATATGTTCATGAGTGGTTCTCGTATCCAATGATTGTTGGAACAAAGCAATTCTTGATTCGTGCCACAGTCTTTTTCCAAAAACAATAGGTGAATTGGCAGCAATCGCCATCGTAGGTCCAGCTAATGCCTGAGCGATATTGTACATCTTGACAAAATCTTTGGGCTCAATTTGTAAGTGAACCTGAAAACTTGTGTTACAGGCCTCCAATAAAGGGCTATCGTGTTTTACTAATAATTCATCAATACCCACAAGTCTTAATTCAAATGCCTGACCGATCAATTGTTGGCGCATGGCTTCCATCAACGCATAATAACGCTTCTTAGGCGTCAAATTATCCATGTCAAGATGGTATTTTCTGAGGGTTGGTAAAATCCCTGTGAGTACCAACTGCGTATCCAACTTGTCCAAGACTTTTTGAATCTTCTTAAGTTTCCAGTTGTTTTCTTTTTCCATTTGGGAAAAGCACTTTCCTTTCAATTCTCGAGGAGTAAGGTTGGTTTCAAGATTAAACTTAGCTAGTTCTGTTTCTACCCAATCATAATCCTTCATTTTATCTAGCGCCTCCATTGCAATACAAGCAGGTTTAAAGGTTGATTTTTCAACCATCACCATTTCTTGTTCTGCTCCGATTCTCGTAATGTTTTTTTCAAACCAATCGTTTTCCAACATATGGTTCAAGGCCTCAACATCTGTCAAAAGTGATTTGACAAATTTTTGCATTTTTTTCTTGTCGGTCAATAAGGATACCCGCTGCTCACCCATTATTTCAGTATTTTAGTACATAATAACCAATTTAATACCAAAAATTGTAAATCAAGCTACTAAAAAAATGAATGAGTTTTGTTCGATGCATTTCTAGGGTGATTACATGAGTGAAAAACAAAAACACCCCTTTGATCGTTTTAATAAAAACTAAAGATAACATGAGGTTAGCTTATCTTTTCTTGCTTATTTCTCTTTCAGTCTTGGGCTCTTGCGGACCAGATAGAACGCCTGTATTTGATTTCAATTTGGAATGTGATTTTAATATCCCATCAGAAATAAATACTTCAAGTACTTTTTACTTTGAAGTAAAAAATGTTCCGACTTTTTATTCCCAAAATCTTGCAAACAATGGTTTGACACCAAGCGAAGTTACCTCTATTGTCGCCAATCGTGCGACCATCACACCCCGATTTGTTGATGTCGATTTGAGCTTTATCCGGAGTGTTTCGATTGTGGGATATCCTAGTGGTTTACCTGATGAACAAAGAGAGTTTTTTTACATGGAATTTGTAGACATCAATGAAGACGAAACTTTAGAATTATTTTCTTCCATTGCAGAATTAAATGATATCGTATCTTCAGAGTTAATTGATTTAGAAATTATTTTAAATTTCAGAACCTTTATTCCATCAAATGTTGAATCAAGATTAAACTTTTCATTATCGGTTTTCAATGAGTAGCGAAAAAGGCATATCAAAATACATGGTCAGTATCTCCATACCTCAACCGTTGGGTAATGAATTGCAACAAGTCATTCCGCAACAGCGAAAAAGAGTTAAAGCACTTTTTAATTCTGGAAAAATCTTGAGCTATACGCTTAATGAAACTAGAAAAAAATTATGGATGGTTGTATTAGCTGATTCTGAAAGTGAATTGATTGCCATTTTGGATAGTCTCCCCATCATTAAGTACGTGGATTATGATTATACAAGATTACTATTCCATGAAGCCGTGCATCTACTACCCTCTGTCTCATTAAATTAAAATAACTTCCCCAAGGATTTTCTAGAGACGAAATAGTTTCTTAGTTATGTATTGATTTAAAAAGTATGTCCCAAAGAAAGACCCTTCTATTCACTTTAAGCTTTATCAACTTTACTCACATTATTGACTCAATGTTGATTATGCCATTAGGAGATATCTTTATTGAGACCTTTAAAATTTCGGCGACAAAGTATAGTTATCTAGTTTCGGCGTATGCTTTTGCGGCGTTTTTGTCCGCTATTATAGGAATCAAGTATCTCGATCGTTTTGATCGCAAAAAAGCACTGGTATTTATTTATTCCGGATTTAGTATTGGGACTTTCATTTGCGCTTTCGCGAATAGTTATGAAATTCTTTTGGCTTCAAGATTTTTAACGGGACTTTTTGGCGGTATAATTGGAGCTCTGGTATTGTCCATTGTGAGTGATATCTACAGTTTTAAGGAGAGAGGTTATGCGATGGGAATATTAATGGCCGCATTCTCTGCCGCATCTGCTTTTGGGGTACCAACGGGAATATTTCTGGCCGCCAAAGGAAATTGGCAGCTGCCTTTTTTTATCATTGGGATCGTAGGGTTTATAATTTCGATTTTACTGTTTTTGTATTTTCCCTCTATCACCAAACATTTAGAAAACGATCATCCGAAAAAGAATCTTAGACAGATTTTAAATCAAACCTTCCGAGACAAAAATCAAATGAATGCTTTGACCGCCGGATTTATTCTAGTCTTTGGACACTTTCTTATCATTCCATTTATTTCACCATACATGATTAAGAATGTTGGCTTAAGCCAAATGGAAATCACCTACCAATTCTTTTTTGGAGGACTGGCAACAGTAATCACCGCGAATATTATTGGTAAAATGACCGACCGATTTGGAGTACAAAAAATATTTTTATGGCTTGTACTCTTAGCGATGATACCTACTGTACTCATTACCAATTTAAAGGTAGTCCCCTTGGGTGTTGCGATTGGGATTTGCGTACTTTTTTTCATCTTCGCGAGTGGAAGATTTATCCCTGCCAATGCGATCATTACTGCTTCTACGGGTACAGAAAATCGTGGGAGTTTTATGAGTTTAAAATCGGCCCTTCAACAATTAGCTATTGCCTTATCCGCTTTTGTAAGTGGTGGGATTGTCGGGATTCAAAATGATCAATATGTTGATTATCCTATTGTAGGCTATATGGCCATCATCATCACTTTGAGTTCTGTATATTTTTTGCGAAAGTTAAAAGTTGCTCAAGGAAACTAAATAAAATGACGTAGCATTATCACCTCTTTATCAGTTAGTGGACGGACAAATCCCCTAGGCAGATCTTTCTTTGTTAAACCTGCATAATAAACACGATCCAATTTTACGACTGAGTAATCTAAATGTTCAAAGATGCGACGTACGATTCTATTTTTGCCCATATGCAATTCTAGACCCACATCTTTTTTGGACATTCCTTTAACGTAATTTATCGCATCGACCTCTGCCAAACCATCTTCCAATTCTAAACCATTTTTGATCATGTCGAAATCTTCTTCTTTCAAATCACGATCTAATTGCACCTGGTAGATTTTTTTCACTTGATAACTTGGATGGGAAAGCCTTTTTGTAAGGTCACCATCATTTGTCAATAACAATAAACCCGTAGTATTCATATCCAATCGACCTACAGGAAAGATCCTTTCTTTAATTTTTTTATCCAAGATGTCCATTACAGTCTTTCGACCATGTTCATCTGACAATGTTGTAACCACAGATTTTGGTTTATTCATTAAAAAATAAACTTTATTCTTTTCTACGTGGATCACCTTTCCTTTATAGGATACTTCATCCTCTTCACCGACTTCAATGGCAGGGTTCTTTTCTACTTTACCATTGACTAGAATTTTGCCAGCCTTGACCAATTCGGCAGCCTTTCGTCTGGAACATATACCGCAATGAGCTACGTATTTATTTAATCGCATTTTCTGTTCCATAAAAGCTTGGGCTAAAAAGGTGCGTCGTCTTCATCATCATTGAGACGAGAAGGTCTTGTGATTATTCCTGTGCTAAAGGGGTCTTGCCCCACATCAAAACTCAGATCATTGGCTGAAACATCGTCAGGCTCGGTGAATTTCACATAGTTATTCACAAACTTCAATTCAACAGTCCCCAGAGCACCATTTCTATGCTTGGCTAAAATAATCTCTGCCAAGTCTTTAGGAGTTTCAAAATCGTTTTCCATTTCGTAATAGCCGGGACGATAGATGAAAGTTACGATATCGGCATCCTGCTCGATGGCACCCGATTCCCTCAAATCCGAAAGCACTGGTTTTTTATCTCCACCTCTGGTTTCCACCGCTCGACTCAACTGGGATAATGCAATTACTGGAACATCCAACTCTTTAGCTAGTCCCTTGAGCGCCCGAGAAATACTACTAATCTCTTGTTCTCTATTTCCACCGGATTTCACCCCTGCAGACATCAATTGCAAGTAATCAATAACAATCATTGAAATGTCATGATTCTTTTTTAATCTTCTACATTTTGCTCTTAATTCGAATATATTAATACCAGGGGTATCATCGATATATATCGGCATATCAGACAAGGTATTGACGGCATCGTGCAATCGCTTCCATTCGTCATCCGACATTTTTCCATTTCTCAAGGCCTTACCATTAATATGTGCTTCCATTGAGATCAAACGTTGTACCAATTGCTTATTGGCCATCTCCAATGAAAATATCGCTACTCCTTTTCCAAATTCGGCGGCATTTTTGGCAAGTGATAAAGTAAAAGCCGTCTTACCCATACCTGGACGTGCAGCGATAATGATCATATCAGAATTTTGCCAGCCGCCAGTCATCTTATCTAGCTCTTTAAATCCGGTAGTCACCCCGGTAAGGTCATCATCTTTTTGACTGACCGCTTCTATATCCTTTCTTAAATCAACTGCAATAGGTCCAACAGCAGAATAACCAGTATTCATGTTTTGAGCGGTAATATCATAGAGACTTTGTTCCGCTTCATCCAACATATCGAGGACATCTTTGGTATCTTCAAAAGAATCTTTTATTGTTTGGGTTGATACCCGAATGAGTTCTCTTTGAATATACTTTTGAGCAATAATTTTAGAATGATATTCTATGTTTGCAGCAGAAGCGACCTTGTTGGATAACTCCATTAAATAATTAACACCCCCTACCTTTTCTAGGTCTCCAGTTTTCTTTAGCAGTTCATGTACTGTAAGAATATCAATCGGTTGAGACTTATCAAATAATTCAATCATGGCATCATAAATGATGGCATGTGCTTCTTTGTAAAAACTTTCTCGTCGCAAAGTTTCGATAACAGAAGGCAAGGCATCTTTATCGATCAAAATAGCTCCTAGCACCCCTTCTTCCAAGGGGATTGCTTGAGGTTGCACTCTACCATAAACCAAACTATTGGCATCATTCTCTTGCTTAATGGATTTGAATTTTCCGCCGACTGGTCTGATGGTATTTGGTTTTTCTGCCATTTGGTTTTTTGATTGAACGTATTACAATAAAGTAGAATACAAAACTAAAAGTTCCTGAGGAATAAAATAATTTACCCTTGAATTAACCCTGTTGGTGAAATGTGGAAAAGGATAATAAAATGTGGAGAACAAGTTTTTACTAAATCATGACCGACTTAAACAAGATTTAAAGAAAATCAATACATATGCAACAATAATATATGTGTTTCGGAAAGGATAGAATTATACTTATAACTTAATGGTATTGACAAGCTATATGTTTGAATTAATAAAATAACTTATATATAAAAATTATATATTAATTTATCTGTACAAAAAAAGGAGCATCAATGACTGATACTCCTTTGTGAATATTTCTTTATATATTTTATTTCATCATATAAAAATGAAAATATTCTTATTCTTTTCCGACATTATTTAATCGCTTTGTTACTTCAGAAACTTTTTCTGTCTGCGCTTCGATAGATGCTCTTTTCTCATCTTGCTCAGCCAAGTTTTTAACGATATCCTCTTCAGCTTTGCGAATTTTCTCTTTTGCTTTTTCGATATCTTCGTGAAGGTCTTTGTTCTTTTTCTCCAGTTTACTCAACTCTTTATTCAACTTTTTAAGACTCTGCTCTTCTTCTTTTAATTCTTCGCCTATTACTTTTTTATTTACGATATTTCCATAATCTTTTAAAAATCGAATAGCACCAATTGCAGCTTCTTCATCATCATCACTTGAGACAAAAGAAGAACCGTTATCTACCCAAAGGTGCACTGTACTCATGTTTTTACCTTCTTCAACTGTAGAAAACAAATTAACCAAACCCGCTCCTGTGATTAAAGGAACTCTTACCTGAGTCATATAATATTCTTTGGCTTTTTTGTTTTTTTCGACCTTCCCAAATTCTTTTAAATAATCTTTCCAAGTGTTTTCTGCCATCTTTTTATCCGCGCCATCGATATCAATAGAGAACGAAGGTTTAGGTCCCAAGCTCATGGTTTTATTGGATTCTGATACCTGAGCTGTAGCACTCACACATAAAAAAGCGGCTAATAAAAGTGATAATGTATATTTCATAATATTTGATTTTGTTCTTATCAATACGTCTTTGAGACGTTACAGTTAGATCATGTAACAATTAAAAAATGCTAAGATTTAGTTAAAAGTTCCAATTAATCAATATCGTAGGTTAAACTGATAGAGTCTGTAATTGGCTTCGCTTGACAAGTTAAAATAAATCCTTCTTCCACTTCATCCTCATCAAGTGCATAACATTGTTCCATCTCAACTTTGCCCTTGGTTAATTTTGCAATGCAGGTTGAACATGAACCACTCATGCAAGAATACGGTGCCTCATATTTTGAATCGATCAAAGTATCCAGTACAGTTTTGTCCTTAGGGACCTCCACTTGAATCGTTTCGCCATCCAAAATAACTTCAGCAATCGATGAGCCATCTGTAATTTCTTTTTTGGCTGTAGCCGAATCTAGCTTTGGACTACTAAAATATTCTTTATGTATTTTTTTAGTATCTATTCCATTCGCACGAAAGTGCCCATCAAAAAGTTCAATAAGCTCACCTGGTCCACACAAATAATATTCTTGAGTGAGTCGTTCATTCATATTTTCTTGAACGAGCTCGTCGACTAAGTCCGCTGTTAATCTGGATTTTATCCCTTTCCAACTCCCTTGAGATGATCGAGATAAGATGTGATATATTTTTAACTGCCCGGCATATTTTTGCGATAGCTTTAAAAGCTCTTCTTTAAATATGATCGATTTTTCATCCTTGTTTCCGTAAATCAAAATGCATTCACTTTGAGGTTCTAGTTCCAATGCAGCTTGTATCATAGACATAATAGGAGTAATCCCACTCCCTGCTGCAATAAAAAAATGTTGTCTTCTTTTATCACCGTCAGGAATTAGAACAAACCTTCCCTCTGGAGGGGAAAGACTTAGAATATTTCCGACTTCTATCTGATCATGAAGAAAATTTGAAACCAAGCCATTTTCTACTCTTTTGACAGTAACACCAATTTCCTTATCAAAGGGAGCAGTAAAAATTGAATAGGCTCTTCTTTCTTCTTGTTCATTAATTGAGACAGAAAAATTAAGATACTGACCGCTTTTAAAATCGGTTGGTACGATTTGTTGTTTATCAAAAAAGAGGCTTATCGCATCTTCGGTATTTTGTTGTATTCTGACAAGTTTGGCTTCAATAAAAGGCTTTGACATAGGATAAACGATATTCGAGGTTTTCGATTATTTTTGTAGCGCAAATTAAGCATACAAATCCTGAATTTTAATAAATGACGAAAACATTATCGGTTATCATCCCTGCATATAATGAGGAAGCAACGATAGAAAAAATTTTGACGAAAGTTAAAAATGTTTCACTTATCGGGAACATGTCAAAAGAAATGATTGTCGTCAATGACTGTTCAAAAGATAATACTGAAGAAGTGGTACAAGCATTTGCCAAATCTAATCCCGATTGTCAAATCAGCTATTATAAACATGAAAAAAATAAAGGAAAAGGTGCGGCACTCCATACAGGAATTGCTAATGCTAAAGGTGATTACATTATAGTTCAAGATGCTGATCTGGAATATGATCCGGAAGAATTCAATATTTTACTTCAACCCATTATAGATGGATTTGCCGATGTGGTTTATGGAAGTCGTTTTATGGGAGGTAGGGCACATCGTATTTTATTCTTTTGGCATTCTATTGGCAATAAATTCTTGACTCATTTATCAAATATGTTTACCAACTTAAACCTTACGGACATGGAAACCTGTTACAAGATGTGGCGTGCCGACATTGTTCAAGGATTAAAATTAAAAGAAAATAGATTTGGTTTTGAACCAGAAGTTACCGCTAAGGTTTCTCGTATTGAAGGAGTACGAATTTATGAAGTGGGAATATCTTATTATGGAAGAACCTATGAAGAAGGAAAGAAAATAAATTGGAAAGACGGGTTTAGAGCCATCTATTGCATTTTGAAGTATAATTTATGGTCTAAATAACCTGATAGATCAAAAACAATCCAAACGAAAAAAGACCTATCCCCGCTACTCTAGAAAATATTTTAATCTGTCTTTCCTTTAATTTGGAACGTAGCATTTTGGCAACGATTACTTTTAAGCCATCTGTAAAAATAATTGTTGCAAAAATACTCGATAAGAACAAAATCGATTCATTCGTAGTACATTGTCTTCCTATGACATAAGTTGAAATCATTCCTATCCAAAAAATAAATGTGAAAGGGTTTACTGTATTTACAATAAAACCTTTGAGAAAAAAACCCATATAATTCTTTACGCTGTGTTTGGTATTTTTATTCTCTAAATCAATCTTGCTAAAGAAGCTACCAATCCCAAATAACATTAACACTGCGCCACCAATGGTCCCCAAATAAAACTTAAATCCATCTGCGCTGATGATAGAATTTAATGTTTGTACAAATAAAAAACTGAATACTATAATCAATAAATCACTAAGCCAAATACCCGTACCAACGGTTAAGCCAGCTTTCAATCCTTTTTCGATCGAAGTTTGAGTCAAAGCAATAAAAATTGGTCCTAAAAGAATCGCCAATCCTAAGCCAGCCAGTATGCCTTCTAATATAAATTGCACAAATGTTTTGAGTTAATTTTATCTAAAAATAAGCCAATTAACTGGTAAGTGTTAAAACCAGTTTTCTAGGGCCTCCATGATTTCTAAATTCACACAAATAAATCCCTTGCCAGGTACCAAAGTTTAACTGGTGATTAGTAATAGGAATTGTAACAGAACTACCCACTATGGCACTTTTAATATGTGCAGGCATATCATCAGGACCTTCAATTGTATGTTTTAATCCATGGATGTTTTCGGGGACAATGCGATTGAAATAAGTCTCAAAATCAATTAAAACATCAGGATCTGCATTTTCGCAAATGGTCAAACCTGCGGATGTATGTTTAATAAAGACATGCAATAGTCCTGATTGTGGCAGCGCAAGTGCCTTAAGAATATGAGAAGTAATGATATGAAAACCTCTAGCAAATGGAGGGAGGATAATCTCTGTTTGAGTGATCATCGTATTTTAGAAATTTCTGGACATTCCAATCTTCCAAAATACCGCATAATACTAATACCAAAAAAAGAATAACTATCTGTATCAGAACTATCCCCTCGCTGTCTATTTTGTTCGCCAATCCCTGGAATCAAAGATCGATCAGACAAGTCTACAGCTTGCTGACCACGTAAGGATAACAAACTAGCTTTATTAGGATAAACTGTACTCACATCATCTACATAATCGGTAAACAATTTCCGTACGGTTAATTCTACATTAATGCTCCACAAGTGGTTTATATCAATCTTGTAACCCGCTCCGACCACAATTCCAAAGTTGATTCGAGAGTATTCTTGACCTCTTGCTTGCCCTTCAGTACCTAGTTGTTGAAGACCAACATACGTACCATTGAGTTCAGCTTGCGGATCAAACCGAAAAATATTGATACCTCCTAGAAAATACGGTGTGGAATACTCATCCGTACTCCCATGTGTATAAGGGAAAAAATTAAACTCCATGGCGGCTGTTAAATCAAAAATATTTGATCTAAAGCTTAGATTTCTGTTTTTCTCAAAATTGTTGTTTGAGTTGGCATCATCGGCATATACAAAACCATAATTAAAGCCAGCCTTCCAAGATACGCGATTATTGAAATTTCTTCGTACTAACAATCCACCGGCTGGTCCAGGATCTGTCACATTGAACGAACTATTTAAGTCACCAAAATAATTGCTGATTCCGAGCCATCCACCGAGTTCCCATCCTTTTTGACCCTGAGCCAAAAAAGAAAAGAAAGCAAATCCAACAACGAGTAATACTTTTAGAATTTTCATAAATCAGTCACAAATATAGGACTATATATACGGTTCGATCAGAATATTTAGTATGAAAACGACAATTTAAGCGATCTTACTTAGTTGTTCTGTTTTATAAGACGCTTAATCAAGCAAAATGTTTCGCTTTGGTACAATACATTCATCATATCTGCCAAACCATTTAAAACGATTATTGGCTACTTTTTGATATACCCAATCTCGAATAAACCTGGGCACAAGCAAAAAAAATAAGGCTATTTTCCATAATCCTCCAAGTTGGGCAATACTTCGAAGAGCAGCAGCGGAATTCTTGTAAACAACTCCTTTCCAAATTAAAACAACTCCTTTTAAATCCAAACCGTTTTTGGTATCTATGTGATTTTGCAGGCTACCAAACTTCAGACACGCCTTCTTATCTCTATCAATTAAGAAATTGACGAATCGATGGCAAAGGACACAATGACCATCAACTAAAACGATTGGATTTTTAAATGAAAGTTGTTTTAGCTTTTTCATTAATTAAGAGAAAATCATAGCTAATAAATCTTCTACCTTGGCAATTGTTTTGATTTCGATATTATATTTTGATTGGTCCAGTGATTTTGCGTTGTATTTTGATATAAAAATGGAATCAAAACCCAATCGATCAGCTTCTTGAATTCTCTGTTCTATTCGGCTAACGGATCTAATTTCTCCTGATAACCCAACTTCACCTGCGAAACAAATATTACGATCAACATAGATGTTTTCTAATGAAGAAATTAATGCCGTAATTACCGCAAGATCAATTGAAGGATCCGAAATTTTAAGTCCGCCGGCCATATTCAAAAAGACATCCATCTGACCAAAAGGAAGTCCGCAGCGCTTTTCTAATACCGCTAATAACATATTGAGTCGCTTACCATCAAACCCAGTCGCCGATCGTTGTGGTGTTCCATAGACCGAAGCAGCTACTAAAGCTTGAGTCTCAATTAACATAGGTCGTTGCCCCTCGATGGTTGCTGCAATGGCACTTCCCGAAAGTCGCTCCTCATTTTGGGATAAAAGTATTTCTGATGGATTAGAAACTTCTCTTAAACCGTTTGATTGCATTTCGTAAATACCTATTTCGTCGGTCGAGCCGAATCTATTTTTGTGCGTTCGAAGGATTCTATAGGTATAATTTCTATCTCCTTCAAATTGTAAAACTACATCTACGATATGTTCAAGCAATTTTGGGCCAGCGATGGATCCTTCTTTGGTTATATGACCGATGACAAATACCGGGATTTGTTTGGATTTGGCGTATCGCTGTAATTCCGCTGTACATTCTCTGATTTGTGAAACACTGCCTGGCGCGGATTCCACGAATGGACTAGATAAGGTCTGAATAGAATCTACAATTAGAAGGTCTGGAACCAACTTATTGGCCGCTTGCAGCAATTTACTAATATTAGTTTCTGTCAAAATAAAACAATCATCATTGTCCATTTTCATCCGATCCGCCCGCATTTTGATTTGTTCCGCACTTTCTTCTCCTGAAACATAAAGGATCTTACTTGATAGACTTGTCGCAATTTGTAATAACAGCGTTGATTTTCCTATTCCTGGCTGTCCCGCAACCAATATCAGAGAGCCATGAACAATACCTCCACCTAGCACTCGATTTAGTTCTTGATCCGTAGTTTCTATTCTTATAGTATTTCCCGTTTGAATCTCCGCGATATTCTTAGGCTTATTTGAATTACCATTGTCATCCTCCCATGTTCTCCTTTTTTCTTCTTGCGCTGTCTTTTTAGTGATAATCTCTTCTTGATAGGTATTCCATTCGTTGCAAGAGGGGCAATTTCCAACCCATTTGCCTGATTCAACACCACAATTGGAACAAATAAATATTTTTCTCTGTTTTGCCACAAGATTTTTTTTGGCGCTAAAATATTGATTCTCTAATATTTATATAGTTGTAATAAAAAAATTTAATTTTTTTATTCTTTTTTATGTGGTTCACGAAATCTATAATCGTCTTAAGGCTGAAATTACAAATATGGTAATGATGATTACCTAGTATTTCAAAATAAATGAAAATAGTCCTTCGGGATTCAAGATAAATTGTTTTCAATTGGTTTTTTGGGGTTATGCAGGGTACAATGAATGTCATTGGACCCTGTTTTTTTTTAGCGCCCTGCACATCGAATACACTGAGTACTTTCGGGCATATAAATTAATCGAGCCGCTTGTATTGGGTTCTTACAGTCCTTGCATATTCCGAAGTCCGCATTATCTATGTTTTTTAAGGCCAATCGTAGTTTGCCCAGCTTACTTTTTTTATTTCTGAGCGCCGCTTCCATGACAGATTTGTTATTAATGGCGTCCATACGAGATACTCTACCGATAGAGTTTTCAGGACTTACAGGAGCAGACATTTCTTCTAAATCAATGACATCCTTCTCTGATTTGGCAATCATTGCAATTATTTTTTCCTTTAATTCTTGTTTGTCTTCTGCAGTCATAATGTTATTTTAAAAAGAAACAGCGATCCGTATAAAGATATTTATTTATTAAACGTTCAAAGAAAGATCGTTTTTCAATTCAGAAGCTAAAATTTTATTTTGCCACAACTCCATTGGACACTTTTTGATATCTATGACCAAAAATATGAGGTTGGGCTATTTCATGCTGCTAAAAATGGGCATTTACTGGTTCATTGTAACGAAGAAATCATGTTAATTGATTTCTTCGTTGTCGAAAATAAAGACTATCATTTCTATATGGGACCTGAATTAGTCAATCTCAATTTAACCAAGGATGAAAACGATCAATTTACGTATGGTTTAATTATAGACAAGCAGACCAAAACACCTCTCAATGATTTTCGTCGTAGGCAAGCTCGCAAGGAAAAACTGAAGTTATTTATTCTCCTAATTGGTTTTATTTTACTGGTGGTAATATTATACTACCTTATTTACAAACGATTTTAAGTAATGGCTTACATTTGTAAAAAATTTGACGCTTGGAAAACCTACATCTACATATAGAAAGTTTGATTTTTGTCGCTAGTTCACCCATTAAATTGGCTGAAATCAAGCACAGCTTGGATGCCACTTTCGAAACCGATTTTAATAACGAAGAAATTGAAAATGGCATCAACATGCTCATTGAAAAATATCAGAGTGACGAATATTCTATAGAAATTGTTCTTGTAGATAATGGTTACCGCTTTTTAAGTAAAGCCTCGTATCATTTAACTGTTGGGAGCTATTTGAAACATTTAAATAAAAAGAAGTTATCTAGATCTGCTTTGGAGACCTTATCTATTATAGCTTACAAACAACCTGTCGGCAAATCAGAGATTGAACAAATACGTGGTGTGAGCTGTGATTATGCTATCCAAAAACTTTTAGAGAAAGAACTTGTTGAAATATTTGGTAGAAGTGATGGACCAGGTAGACCATTATTGTACGGAACGGGTACCAAGTTTATGGATTATTTTGGGTTGAAAAGCATCAAAGATCTCCCAAAGCTTAGAGAATTTCAACCCGTTGAAAATACAATAGGAGAAGCTGCGCCCATAGAAGAAAATGTAACTACCGCTGACAAACATTTAAGTGAAGAAGAATGAATCTAGAAAGTAAACCCATCGTCAATAGAGTGGCCAATAGTGGCATTGAAGTCATTAATTTAGAAGACTTTTATCCCACTAATGAGTTGGCACTTTTTGATATTAAGGATTACCTATTCAAAGAATTAATTCTCAAGGAAAAAGATTTTCGAACTGCCTTAAAAGAATTGGATTGGTCCCAATATGAAGCAAAAACTCTTTTGGTTCACTGTTCGACTGATGCGATAATTCCGATGTGGGCGTATATGTTGATTGGCGCTTACGCGAATGATTATGCCAAAGAGACTTTTCAGTGTTCTAAAGAAGAATTTTTAAAACTTCATTATCAAAAAATCTTGGATCATTTAGATGTTGAACGGTATCTTGAAAAAAGGGTCGTGATAAAGGGCTGTGGTGATAAAGATGTACCTCCTTTTGCCTATCTTAAAATCGTTCAGTTATTGAAACCTTATGCCCAATCTATTATGTATGGGGAGCCGTGTTCTACGGTTCCAATCTTTAAACGCCCTCGAAAAATAAATAAACGTTAAAAGGCATTCTTGATCCAATATTTCTTGGTGTCGTTTGGTTTTAGTTATTTTGGGAACTACTCGAATAAATGGAATAATGGAAGATAGAATTACAAAGTTTGGTTTGATTGCAGGATGTATTTTTAGTATTCTTCTTTTTGGAAGTTATCATTTAGATTCTAGCTCTGAGAAAGCGGCTGTCGTTGGCAATAACCTTCCCCAACAAATTTATCCTGCCGATCTAAACAAAGTATTTACGTGGTGTGGAGAAGCTTTACCTTCCACGTATGATGTAAAAGAAAGATTAGATCGTGAATTAATGGTGAATGCCTATTGGCAATCGAATACGATGCTGAATATTAAAATGGCGAACCGATACTTTCCAATTATTGAAAGAATATTTGCTGAGCAAGGTGTCCCTGATGATTTTAAATATTTGGCTGTAGCCGAAAGTAATTTAAGAAATGTGAGTTCGCCTGCCAATGCTAAAGGATATTGGCAATTTAGAAAACTGGCTGCGAAAGAATTCGATCTTGAAGTCAATGATGAAGTTGATGAGCGATACCATATCGAGAAATCAACATTGGCTGCAGCCAAATACATCAAACAGTTACATAAACGTTTTGGAAATTGGACGGATGCTGCTGCTGCCTATAATGTTGGTCCTACTCGTTTCAATAAAATTAAGAGTGCGCAAAAAGAGGATAGCTATTACGATTTAAACATGAATAGTGAAACAAGTCGCTATGTATTTCGTCTAGTAGCCATTAAAGAAATTTTATCTAATCCGAGTGATTTTGGATTTTACATTCAAGACAGTGACAAATATCCACCCCACGATAATTGCTATCAAGTCACTGTCGATAGTTCTGTAGCGAGCTGGCCTGATTTTGCCAAACAACATGGCGTTAGTTACCGAACGTTAAAATATTACAACCCTTGGTTAATCGACAACAAATTAACCGTCAAGAAAAACGTCTATCAAATAAAAATTCCTAGAGACAAGATCAATTATTAGACTATAATTGATCGATAATTACTTGTCAAAAATATTCTAGAAACCTTATTCAACGTATTTTTAAGTTGTAAAACTTATTTTTTAGTTATATATTTGGATTACACGTTATGACACGAGTAATACATATATATTTTCTTCTTTTAAGTACTACCACATTTGGAGTAGCACAAAACATCAACTTGGATAGCTTAAAACAATTGGCAATCGAAGAAGCTAATTTATTTAATTATCAAAATGCCGCTGATCGATATATTCAATTGGTAAATCTGGATAGCACTAATCATCACTATCTTCAAATGGCCGCCAAATATTCATTCCAATCTGGAGATAGCAAATCGGCCAAAGAATATTACTTGAGGTTAGAAGAAAAAGAACCTGACAATAGTACAATGCTCAATCATTTGGCGAGTTTGTACGAACAAGAAGATAATACTCCGAAAGCTATAAAATATTATACTAAGTTAACAAAGCTTTATCCTGACAATGGTTTGTATTTCAGAAAATGTGGCGTCTTATACAACAAAGCAGGAGAAATAAAAGATGCCTTTTCTAATTTGGCGAAAGCCCATCAATTAAACCCCAAAGACTTAAGTGCGATTAGAAGTCTATCTGGTATGTTTATCAAAAATAATCAACTTGCAGAAGCGGACACTTTGCTTTGGAAAGGTTTAAAATACGACAGCCTCAATGTTGGCTTGATGCTCTTAAAAGCAACAAATTCGTATAAGCAAAAAGCTTATGACAGTACTGCAATAATATTAAAAAAGGCTTCGGGCAGAGTAGATTTAAATAATTACTATAACAAAATGCTAGGCTATGCTTATCTCCAAATAGACTCTTTTGATCGCTCAATCGTATATTTAGAACGATCTTTAGTCAATGAAAATAATCCTGAAAGTGCGCATTATTATTTGGCGACAGCCTACGAAAAATTAGAGGATACTAAAACTTCCATTTACCATTTTGAGAAGGCCATTGAGGCAGGTGTCTCTACTAACATTTCATTGTATCATAGAAATCTGGCACGATTACATAATCAAAACAATCAGCTCAAACACGCCATCAAGCATTACGAAGATGCTTATCGCTATCAAAAGGATCCACTGTTACTGTTTTATTTAGCTAGAGCAACTGACATGTATTACAAGGATAAAAATGTAGCCATCCGCTATTACAAAAAATATTTTGATAGCAAACATGATAATGAAGAATACAAAACATATGCTAAAGAAAGGAGACAATATTTAAAAGAACAACAACATTTTAATGGAAAATAACATGCAGAAATTAACGAAAGTTGAAGAACAAATCATGCAATTGATTTGGAAGCATGGACCAACAACGGTCAGTGCATTAATTGAAAAAATGGATAAGCCACATCCACCTCATTCCACCATTTCATCTATCATTCGCATCTTAGAAAAGAAGGAGTTTTTAGATCACAAAAGTTATGGTCGTACTTATGAATATTTTCCAATCATAGAAAAGAAAGCATACAGCAAATTCTCATTGAGAAAACTAGTCAGTAATTACTTTGAAGGGTCAATGAATGAGTTGGTATCTTTTATGGTTGAAGAGAATGATTTAAATCTTAAAGATCTAAGTCAAATGATTGACAAATTGGACGATAAAAAATAAAACTATGATTAGCTACTCATTAGAAGTCAGTATTTGCTGGTGTGTTTTCTTTTTAATTTATATTGTTGCTCTTCGAAAAGAAACTTTCTTTTCGATGAATCGCTGGTACCTACTTAGTACTTTACTATTGGGCTTGACCCTACCTCTTTTACGTTGGATTCCACTGGAAGGATACTCTGAGTTACAAGAAGTGGCGCAACCATTGAACTATATTGCCTCGGGTCCAAATGTAATGGTTAGTAATATTTCAGAAGCAAGTCAAAATTTCTTTCCAATATTTTGGTTCATTGGGATCATATATCTTATCGGAATATTGTTCTTCACTGCTCGATTTATAAATGGCTTGCAAAGAATCCTAAAAATTTACCGTACTGGAAGGAAAGAAAAGGCCATAGGATATACTTTAGTTCACACTTCACAAAAGCATCTCCCTTTTTCTTTTCTGAATTACGTGTTCATCAGTGAAGTCCTTCCTTTGGAAAAGAACTTCCGAGAAATACTTAAGCACGAATTAAATCATATCCAAAAGAAGCATACTTATGATGTCCTTTTTATGGAAATAATCCACATCCTGTTCTGGTGGAACCCGCTCATATATCTGTACAAAAAAGCAATGAAAGAAACGCACGAATTTATGGCAGACGCCAGCGTACTCAAAGAAACAGAAGAAAAGATTTACGGCCAAATCTTGCTAAGGCAGTCGAATTCCGGACTTGAGATTGCCTTAGCTAATCAATTTTTTAATTCACATTTAAAATCTAGAATCCAAATGATGTACAAAGACAAGTCTAAACCTCATCATCAATTTAAATACTTGATGATTATTCCATTACTGATTATTATGGCCTTAGCATTTTCAAGCTATGTGGAAAGATCTGAAACGGAATCCTACAAAACTGAAAATATTCATGATACTCTGCTTGATACTGATGAAAAAAATGAAGCTGAAATAGATGAATTAGCTTTTTTGGATAAGCTAAACGAAAAGAGGATTCATCCAATAGTAAACAATATCTCGCAAGACCTGGAGGATCCTATCTTCAAGGTAGTAGAAGAGATGCCAAGATTCCCGGGATGTGAGGATTTAGATGCTAGTGCTAATGAAAAAGAAGAATGCGCAAAGAAAAAAATGCTTGAATACATTTACGAAAACATTAAATACCCAGAGAGAGCGCGTAAGCTTGGAATTCAAGGGATAACTGTTATCCAGTTTGTGGTTAATGAAGACGGTAGCATTTCAGATGAAAAAATACTACGTGATATTGGAGGAGGTTGCGGTAATGTTTCTTTAAATGTCGTAAAATCATTTAATGAAATGGAAAAACGATGGACTCCAGGAAAACAAAGAGGCAAGGCAGTAAAGGTGCAATATGTGTTACCAGTCCGTTACAAACTTCAAGATGATGAAAACCATACTGCAGATGATCCAATATGTTTTGTTGATGGAAAAGAGTACTCACAAAAAGCAATGAAAGATCTAGATCCTAACATGATTGACAACATTAAAGTATTAAAAGGAGAAGAAGCACTAAATCAATATGGTAATAGAGGAGAAAATGGAGTTATCCTTGTTACGACGAAAAAAATTGCGACCGATAAGTCTGAAAAAATTTACTGTATTGATCCTGAAACAGGCGAGGTTACTAAGGAAAAAACATTAAAAAAACCAATAGAACAGGATGATCCTATTTTTAAAGTAGTCGAAGAGATGCCTCGATTTCCAGGTTGCGAAGAAATCGTAAATAAATCAGAAAGATCCGCTTGCGCTCAAAAAGCGATGCTCAATTATATCTATACTAACCTAAATTATCCAGATGCCGCTCGTAGCGCTGGAATAGAAGGGATGGTCGTGGTACAATTTATCATTCGAAAGGATGGATCTTTAACAGATATCAATGTTGTCCGTGAAATTGGAGCAGAATGTGGTGCGAATGCTGCAGCAGTATTGGAAAAAATGAATGCAGAAAACATTCGTTGGATTCCTGGAAAACAAAGAGGTAAGCTTGTTGATGTTATGTACACCTTACCTGTTCGTTACAAATTAGAAGATGATCAAAAAGATCTAGATTTCGAAAAAACAGAAAACCGCAACGATCAACTTAAAGAATCGGATATGATTCTTAAAATCATTGGTAATCCAGTACAAGGGGATAGGCTAATGTTTCAATTAGAATCAGATCAAACTACCCGAATTTTTACTAGTCTTGCAAGTGCTGATGGTCAATTAGTAAAAGAGCAGGATTATACAAAACAAGCTAACTCCAACCAGTATGTTTTGCCTATTGGATCATTAGCTACTGGACAATATTTTCTTACTGTAAGACAATCCAATAAAACTGTTACTGAATCGATTATCATTCATTAGAAACCAATCAGGATGAAATATCTTACAATCACCATTTTATTGATACTAATTTCATGCATTAATGAGAAGTCCAACAAAAAGGTGATTGTAAGTCTTAAAGAACGTATTTCAAATTTTGAGGAAAACATAGATAATATTCCTCTAGATTCACTGAAAGTACTACTCTCTGGAACAAAAATAGGAGAACAAGAATTCTTAGATCTAGATGGGAATATCATTAAGTTTGACACTTTTTCAAAACCAATATTCTTAGAGGCAACCGCTTCTTGGTGTAAGCCTTGCATTGCACAAATTCCCGCAATTAACTCAATAGTTGATTTATATCATAATCAGGTTGAATTTGTTTTTTTTACTCAGGATACACAAGAGAAAGCCCAGGACATAGCATCTAATCTCCATCCCAAAATAAAAGTCATTCCATCACTGAAAAAAGTAGATCCAAATGGACTAAACAAAATTGATGTAGGAGGATTCCAACACATTTTACCTTTTCCAACGACCTACTTTGTAAATAGTAATAAAATTATAAGCGATATAAAAGTTGGTGGCCCTGTTCCATCAGATAATACAGACGAGGCATTGAAAGTTGTTCTTGATTATAATCTAAAAACTATGACAGAATCGATAATAAAATTATTGCCAAAATAAATAATTTGATGATTGTAATATTATTATTCACAAATAATTGCTTTGGAGTGTTCTTAATCCATTTTCAACTACTTCCCTACAATCTTAAAAAACAATAATCTTTTTGGAATAATTCTGTCCATTAATGGTCCCTATTAGATAGATCATCCTTCCAGAATAATTAATAAAATTGTAAGACCTGTTTAGTTCTTTTATCCTTTGAATAATTTTACCATCTGAATCTATAAATGCCAGATCAAAACTTTTAATGTTTTTCAAATTTTTAATATTAATATATCCCTTGCTAGGATTGGGAAAAACACTTAAATATGAATGAGAATTTTCTAGGCTTAGATTTGATGAAGTAAAATCCGGATTCCATAATTTGAATATTTTACAATATTGTCCTACCTGTTGATTCCAACTTCTATCAAAACCAATCAGGTATATCGACCCGTCTGGTGCCGCGCAAATATCTCTTTTTCGTAAGAATGGTGTTTCAATTTTGTCGACCTCTATTAATGAATCCATTGAATTGTTTAATCTTGCAATGGTTAAATAATTACCTGAGTGAAGTAATCCTATTAACAGGGAATTTTGAAATTCTGGAATTGATTGGTGATTATAAAATGTCATTCCTGCTGGAGGACCCAATTTTTCAAAACCATATAGTGCTGGAGCTTTATAATTTTCTAGAAACGTTTCGGAATTACAAGAATCAGAAAGCGACAAGCATTCTATTCCATCAAAATGTGGCCAACCATAATGTTTGCATTTTTCTATCAAATTAATTTCATCTCCATTTAAAAGTTGCCCATGTTCGGAAATAAAAACATTACCATTGGGTACAATTTCGAGTCCTTGAGGATTCCTATGTCCAAAACTATACTTTCCGAATGAACAATTATCCTCAAATAGCGATCCATCCGGTCGCAACCTTATTATATTTCCTAATTCAATATTCAAATTTGGAACCCAATATTCAGCTGTAGTAAGAAATATTTCCTGATTATTTCTCACATCAACTCGACCTCCAGAGTGTTCTCCACCATGTGGATATGTATAAATAATTTCATTTTCTATTACAGAATCTTGGCTAATTAAATAGGTATACTTGTATAAATGAGCTAAAAAACCTGCCTTATAATAAATCGGATGCGTATCCAAGACTGCGTAGAAATTTAATGTATCTCCAATATAAGATTTAGGAACATGAAGCCCGAGGTAATTTCCATAACTTGAAGTCCATATTGTATCCAATTCGTTATTCACAGGGTTCCATCTTTTTATATTTCTGAAATCCGTAATCCAAAGTTTATTATCAAATCCCCAATCCACATCCCAAGCCTTTTGAACCTGTGTCGAATCAAGTATAATTTTATAATTTAATATTGTCGAATCAAGTTGAATAGTTTGAGACTTGATAGTTATACTCCATAACAGTAGAATATAGATTACTAGATATTTTTTCATAAATACTTTGAATATTTTAGAGCTGACAAAGTAAAAAATAGCTGCCTCATACAATTTAACATTTTTAATTCCATACTGCTAGAAGAATTCATAAAAGAACTTAGCTTGAAAATATTCCTATAAAAACTAATTGCAAAATATGCCTTTTTGTCACCTTGTTGTTATAAGGTGTGCCATTTTGTCGCCTTCTTTTGGTGCAGCCTGCCCTTTTGCCTGAATTCTTGGAATGGTATACTCATTGATCCATGTTTTACGAATTTGATTTTAAAAATTAAACCACATAAAACATGAATTTAGTAGTAAGAAAAAATCCAAGAAGATCACAATCTCTCTATTTCCCTCATTTCGGAAACATTGTAAACGAATTAATGAACTCGTCCCTCAAAGAAGTCATTCACGACGATCGTACAGAAAACACCAAGCCGTTGACCAATATTCTTGAACATGATGATCATTACGAACTACAATTGGCTTTGCCTGGTGTTCAAAAATCAGATATTGAAATGAATATTGATAAAGACGAATTAATCATAAAAGGGAATCTTTCTTCAGATGATGACATCAAATATCATCTGAGAGAATTCCATCCCAAGACATTTAAAAGATCGTTCACTTTACCAGAAAATGCAGCAAAAGAGGAAATCCAAGCAGTTTTTAAAAATGGACTCTTAACCGTAAAGGTCATGAAAATTGAAGAGCCAAAGCCGAGGCAAATTGATATTAAATAAGAAAAAAAATCTAAAATAATATAAGTCATGAAAACAATAAACAGAATGCGTCCTTCAAATGGATTACAACATTTTATCGATGATTTCTTTAATCAGAGTATCTCAGAAGTGCTTGGTACAGCTTTTAAAACGAGTCACCCTTCGGTGAATATTAGTGAAGACGATAAAACTTTTTACTTCGAATTTGCTGCCCCAGGCCTGAGCAAAGAAGATTTCAATCTCGAAATTGACAAAGGGATTTTAACTGTCTCTACGAATTCAAAAAATTTCGAAGAACTTGAAGAGAATCAAGAGCTTGAAGACACTACTAACAGTGTTAAGTTTAAGCGACAAGAATTTAATTTCTCAGGATTTAAGAGATCATTTCATATTCCAGAATCAGCAAACGAAAGCGAGATCAAAGCACATTACAAGCTTGGAATTTTGAAAATTACGATAAAAAAGTTCGAAGAAGAACTCAATCCAACCAAACACAAAATAGAGATATCATAGTGGTTTTTCTGAATTGATTTTGTTTGTGAACGATCCCGCTAAGGCGGGATCGTTATTTTTATTTTTTAACAACAATTAAATCTCCTTGTTTTGGAGGTGTTGTAATACTTAAATTATTCCAACTAAGAATGTCCTCTACTGAAACCCCTTCATGTTTAGCAGCAATATCAAAAATTGATTCTCCTTTTCTGAGCTGATAAACATCTTGAGTATCATCGAGAAAAGATTGATTATTGATCGGAGTCATTCTTATCTTGGAATGAATTGGGTTATGCTCCAAAATAGTAGGCTGAAATTCAAATCTACCTGGCAATTCTTGTACCGCATCCATTTTTCTTAATCTTCTAATTGCGACACTAGCAGCATTACTTTGATTCGAAAAACTATAAACCAATTGATCCAATTGATTTCTATTACCTAAAAACTCATACATTTTACTTTCGGGCAAAGTCAAATAATATTCATTTGAATGGTTTGGAATATAATTCTTTAGATAGGCAGGATTAAGCGTCTTGATTTTATCCAATGTCAATCCTATCTCCTTGCTAAGTCCAGAAAACTTTAATGTTTCAGAAACTTTTGCTGTAGCCGTAAATCGAAATTCGTCCTCTGGCATTTCTGGAACTAGATCATGATCATGGTAATAATTCATGATGTAAGATGCAGCTACAAAACGAGGAATATATTTTCTGGTTTCTTTTGGCAAGTATTTTTCTATTTCCCAAAAAGATCGCTTACCTGAACGACGCATTGCCTTTCTTACATTACCCGGACCGCAATTATACGCAGCCAAAGCCAAAGTCCAATCGTCAAACTGTTCATACAAGTCAGATAAATATTCCAATGCCGCATTAGTAGAGCGTAAAGGATCCTTTCTTTCATCCACGGTACTATTAATTTTTAGGCCGTACATTTTCCCTGTTCCTCGCATAAACTGCCATAAACCTGCGGCTCCGGCATTAGAAGTTGCGCTTGCTTTGAGTGAAGACTCTACAATGGCCAAATATTTTAGCTCCTGAGGTAAATTGTTTTCTTTTAACTCATTTTCGATGTATGGAAAATACATGGCCACTCTTCCAAGAAGAGATTCACTCCCTTTTCGGTGTCGAGTAGTATAATTTTCGATACATCTCAGACTTTCTTTAGAGAGGCGCAGATCCACATGGCTCGAAATATTGTTAATTCTCTGTTCTAGCGCATCCCGGTCACCATAATGATCAGTATCCATCTCTACATTAAAAGCAAAAGAGCCCAAATGCAGCGATAAAAATAGCAATACAAAGAGTTTACGAATAATCACTTCGTTGTTCATGGGTTAATAATTTAAATCAGTCTATGTCCTTCAAAACACCCGCTTTCCGAGAAACTATGTTCGAATTTCTCACTAAACGCTTTAAACTTGTGTTTTAAATCGGCCGCAAAGATAGTATGCAACCATCAATAAACAAACAAATACACATTAAATAAAATTATAATTTGTATTTAATTGAATATCAATAATTGTGCCACAGACTTATTTTTCGGATTTGGGAGTTGTTCAAAAAAATAATATGCTCAATTCAATGATGAATATAACGGCAATAAATCAGGATAAATTATGCGCCTATATTCAAATTTCACACAAAATTAAGAATTAATACGGCTTATCAGCGATTCTATATCAAGACTTGACTGTTGGCCATTTTCCATATCCTTTACAGTAAGTTTGCCCGAATTTATTTCATCATCTCCAATGATCACAACGAAGGGTACATGGAGATCATTTGCATACTTCATTTGCTTTTTCATTTTACTCGGTTTGGGATAAATGTCTGATGCAATACCAGCTTTTCTGAGCCTAGAAACCACATTAAATCCATATCTAAAAGCCGCTTCATCAAAACTGACTATGAGTACTTGCATCCCTTGAACCACGTCCTTGGGAAACAAATCTAACTCTTCCATTACATCATAGATTCTCGCAGCACCAAATGACATCCCTACTCCACTCACTCCCTTCAGTCCAAAAACTTCGGTCAAATTATCATATCGACCACCTCCACCAATACTTCCAATTTTGACCTCATCACACATCACTTCAAAAATACAACCGGTGTAATAATTTAATCCTCGAGCAAGACTGATATCAAATTTTAAATCATCAATACCCTGATCTTTCAATAATGCAAAAACAGTCTTTAATTCTTCACATCCTAGCTTCCCTTCTTCTGAATTCATATTCGCGATAAGCGTATCCAAATCATGGATTTGAAGCATTGCCATGATTTTATCAATACTGGAAGAAGGAATTCCACGATTTGTCATTTCTGTAACGACACCCTCCTCTCCTATCTTATCCAACTTATCAATTGCTGTTGTCATTTCAACAAACAATTCCTTAACTCCGGCGGTTTCTGCAATTCCAAACAGTACTTTTCTATTATTAATTTTTATGGTCACAGGTATTTTTAAAGCAGCAAACACCTCCTGATATATCTGCATCAATTCTGCCTCATATACCAAGGAATCCGACCCAACAACATCAACATCACATTGATAAAACTCTTGATATCTACCCTTTTGTGGACGATCCGCTCGCCAAACAGGCTGAATCTGATATCTCTTAAATGGAAATGATATTTCATTTTGATACATCACCACAAATCGTGCAAAAGGAACCGTCAGATCATACCTCAATCCTCTTTTAGATATACTTGGAATCAATCGATTTGAGTTGCCCGTCTCTATTGCTTCCTTATCGGCTTTCGCCAAAAAATCACCATTATTCAATACCTTAAAAATGAGTCGATCTCCCTCTTCTCCATATTTTCCAGTCAAGGTTGAAAGATTTTCCATGACAGGAGTTTCTATCGGTTTGTATGCATACTTTTTAAAAACGCCCTCTATGATGTTAAAAATATACTTGCGTTTATTGACTTGATTGGGTAAAAAATCTCGGGTACCCTTTGGAATACTTGGTTTCATAAATATTGCTTATACAACGCCATTAAATTGTTTTAAAAAACGAACATCGTTCTCAAATAATAATCGAATATCATTAATACGATGCAGCAGCATGGCTTGGCGTTCTATACCCATTCCAAAAGCATAGCCAGAATATTTATCAGGATCGATTTTACAATTTTCTAAAACATTAGGGTCAACCATTCCACATCCCAAGATTTCTAGCCATCCTGTTCCCTTCGTTATCCGATAAGCATTTTCGTCTTGTAAACCCCAATAGACATCCATCTCTGCACTTGGCTCAGTAAAAGGAAAATAACTCGGCCTTAGACGGATATCTGTTTTGGCGCCGTACATTTCACGTGCAAAATATAACAAGGTTTGCTTCATGTCGGCAAAGGACACTTTTTCATCAATGAACAAGCCTTCTACTTGATGAAACTGGCAGTGTGATCTTGCTGAAATTGTTTCATTTCTATATACTCTACCTGGTGCGATAATTCTAATCGGAGGCTGAGTACTCGTCATAACCCTGGACTGAACACTAGAAGTATGTGTCCGCAATAATCTTTCTACCGAATTTTTTAGGTAAAAAGTATCTTGCATATCACGGGCTGGATGATCATCTGGAGTATTCATCGCAGTAAAATTGTGCCAATCATCTTCTATCTCTCGTTCTTCTGCAACAGTAAAACCGATCCGCTCGAAAATACCAATGATCCGATTCATCACAATAGAAATCGGATGTCTCGATCCTGTAAACTCTTCAGTCGGAGGAAGGCTTAAATCAATACTTGCGGATTTTTCCTTTTTAGCTGCACTCGCCATTTGTTGCTGCTCTGATTGAAACTTAGCTTCAGCGGCCTGCTTGAGCGCATTGACCTTTTGACCAAATTCCTTTTTTCGTTCGTTTTCAACATTTCTGATTTGACCAAAAATTGGCTTTACAATGTTTTTAGAACCCAAAAAGCGAATTCGAAAGGCTTCTAATGCTTCAGCATCACCCAATTGAGTATTGCTAATCTCTTGTAATAAATCTTCTATTTGTTGAAAAACATCCGCCGACATATAAAATAATTTTTAAGCTTACAAAGTTAAGGCTTTAAGGCGAATAAACGTTGACAAAAGCTGATTGCTTTTGTTTGCTAAATTTGCTCTTCTATAAACGATGAAAAAACCATTTACTTTTAATAATCAAGTGCTCTTTGATCTACAGATTGCTGTATTCATGGTGTCTTTAGTTTATTCGGTTTTTGCATTGTCAGTTTCTATGCTAAGTATGTTTTTTGTGACGACTGTCTTCGAATTTGAAATTTCCAAAAAACAATTTTCTTTTCGTTTTAATCCAAAATTTTGGAAGCATCTAAGCGCATTTTGTCAAAAGCCAGAATATTGGACGATTGGTCTCATTTTTTGGTTGGTCGTTTTTTCTGGTATAAACACCTCAGATTTAGGATCATGGTGGCATCATTTGATTCTAAAATTGCCTTTTCTGATATTACCTTTTGTATTCTTCTGTAGAGAACATTTAGATAAAAAAGCGCTTTACCGGTGGATTGGTTTTTTTATTCTTTTTATGGGACTAAGTAGCCTTCATGTACTCTTCAATTATTTCCTTCGTTACGATGAAATAACATTATTGATAGGACAAGGCCATCCTGTTCCAACTCCCACAAGTCATATACGATTCAGTTTGTTTATGGCATTTGCCTGTGTCTCTGCAGCAATACTTTATATTTCTCCCGTGACCAAAGGACGCAAAAATCACATTTGGCTATTTTTGAGTCTTTACTTTTTCTTTATTCTACATGTCTTGGCTGTTCGAAGTGGAATTGCGGTCATGTACATTGCATTTTTAGCCTTGATGGGTATCCAATTATTCATTCGACGAAAGTCGGCAAAAACTATTATCCTAGCTCTTGGAATCATCATCGCCCCATTTATCGCATATCAAACCATCCCAAGTTTTCACAACAAAGTGAGATATACTTTATGGGACATTGGAAAATTTAATCAAAAAGATGCCCGCAATTATTCCGACTCGGGTCGAATGTATTCCATCTTGGCAGGAATCGATATTTTTAAAGATCAGCCAATTTTAGGCACTGGTGTGGGTGACTTGAAAGCAGCCTGTGAATCTCAATATCAATTGATGTTCGATCAGACTCCTGAAGTGATCAAGTATCCACATAATCAATATATTTTCATCTTGGCCAGTTCTGGAATTATTGGCTTTTTACTTTTTATGTTAGCCTTGTTGGTTCCATTGATGAAAAATCAAAACTATCGACATCCTTTATTGTTTGTGTTATCGATCATTATTTTTAGTTCCTTTCTCGTTGAAAATACTATTGAACGATCCAATGGCATCGGCTTTTATCTTTTATTCCTACTACTAATTTTAAATCATTTGCGGTATAATCGGATGAACAAAAAAAAAGCACAGCCCATATAACATAGACTGCACTTTTATTGTACTTCTGTTTTCGCTTGACGCGAATGTTACTTTAACTCTTCAAATGCTTTCAAACCACAATCTAAGAAGTAGCTGTAGTCCTTCACATCTGGAGTGTACGGTACTGGGACATTCAACAGTTCTTCCTCTGCGGTCATCAAAACATAGAGCGGTTGAGAATTATTTACAAAACTTGTTACCTCAAAATCACTCCATAAATTACCGACCGTACGTATCTTTTTATTAGAAACTGGAGAAACATATTGTTCTTCTTTCGATAGCTTGGTTTTTTCATCTACATAGAGTGAGATGATCACAAACGAAGTATCTAGTTTATTATAAATCTCATCTTGCACCCAAACATTTTCTTCCATTTTACGACAATTCACACATGCCCATCCTGTAAAATCAAGCATTACTGGCTTACCTTCTTTTTTGGCGAAAGCCATACCTTCATCGTAATCTTTAAAAATATTGAGCTTGGATAATTTATCATCTTCATGATGGAAATAACTGTAGTGCATTGGAGGAGGGAATCCACTTAAGAGTGTCAAATTCTTTCCAAAAAGACCTGGAATTAAATACCCTGCAAAAGCACTAAACAAGAAAATCATCGCCAATCGACCTTTGGACATAGCCTTCTTAGGACCATCATGTGGAAAGCGGATGATACCCAAAAGATACAGCACCATGAGGATAGCCAAGATAATCCAGATACCTAAGAACACCTCTCTTTTGAGGAATCCCCATTGAGAAACCAAATCAGCATTAGAAAGAAACTTTAATGCAAGGCCTAATTCAATAAAACCCAAAACCACTTTCACGGTATTCAACCATCCACCTGACTTCGGCATTTTCTCTAACATCGAAGGAAACAACGCAAACAAAGCAAATGGCAATCCGAGCGCCAAACCAAATCCAGCCAAGGCTGAGGTCAAAGCCGCATTACCTCCCGATATCGTCTGTGCAAGTACAACTCCTAAAAGTGGACCTGTACAAGAGAACGAAACAATCACTAAGGTCAATGCCATAAAAAAGATTCCTATAATACCACCAGCGCCAGATAAGCTATCCGTTTTATTTCCCCAATTGCTTGGTAATGTTAATTCGTAATAACCAAAAAACGAAAAGGCAAAGAATAAAAATATGGCAAAGAATATCAGATTTAGAACCACCGATGTGGCAATTACATTCAAGGTATCTGTAGGTATATTGGCGATCCAGAAAGGAACACTCACTAATAGATAAATCAAGAAAATGCAAACACCATACAGGATAGCATCAAAAGTACCACTTCTTTTCTTTTGACCTTCGCCAGTACTTTTCTTAGTGAAGAAACTTACGGTCAACGGAATCATTGGAAAAACACAGGGAGTCAGCAAAGCAAGTAAACCAAAACCAAGTCCTTGAATAAAAGTCCAAAACAAGCTTGAGGTATCAATGCTTTCTATACAATCAGAAGCTGGTTCACCCATGACGGGCCAGCGGCTATCTGAATTAGTACTCTCATTGGCTAGTGCATCAGAGAGCACAGATTCTTTGGCGATATTATTCTTAATATCAAACAGAAAATCAATATCTGTAGGATTAAGGCATCTCGTATCATCACAAGTCATGTATGTCAAATACCCTTTAATTGGCTTAGATGCATCTGATACTTTTACCTTTTGTTTGACTACAAAATCCTCTTTCCATGTATATTTAATGACGTTGACATTATCAAACAAAGGATCTGGTCCTTCTTTTTTATACCCTGACTCCGCGGCTTCTCCGATTAGCTCCGCTCCATCGATGGATTCATATTCAAAGGAAGTTGGTACGGGACCACCTTCTTCACTCTTCTGAGAATACACATTCCAGTTTTCATCTATGGAAGCGGTATAAACCAAGTTATACTCTTCGTTGCCTAGATCTTCAATATTAAAACTCCATTTTACCGGTGTAAGGATCTTGCTCTCCTCTTTGGAATTATCTTCTTCTGAAATACCACTTACATTTAAGTTTAAACCAGATGATTTCTGTGTTATGTTAATCTTTGGTTCTTGTTCTACAGCCTTTTCAACTTTTTCTTCGACTACTTTTGTACTCGTATTGGCTTTAGTTGAAACTTGTTGTTGATCAACTTCAATCGTCTGATCAATTTGAGTTGTCCCATCAGGAGCAGAATCAGGGCTTTGCTTTTTGGCGCTTGACGCGAATGAAAAACTAAACTCTTCATCGGTAGGAGGAAGGCATTTAGTTTTGTCACAGGTCATATACGTTAAATATCCAGTAATAGGTTTTGCCAGATCTTTAACTCTTATCTTTTGAGAAATCTCAAAAGGTTTGTCTGACAAAAATTTGATAACATCCATTTGAAAGATTTTATCAAAACCTTCTTTTTTCTTTCCAGACTCCGTTGATTCTCCAATTTTTTCAAACAATGAAGGATCATCAAATTCAATGGTTGTGGGTACTGGACCGGCGTCATCCGTAAATTGAGAATACACTGTCCAGCCATCATCAATATCCGCGATGAACTTTAATACATATTCATTGTCACCAGTTTTTTCGGATTCAAAACTCCAATCCACAGGATCTAAGATCTGACTATATGCTATTGTGGTAAAAACTAAAAGTAATGTAAGTAAGTTGAATAATTTTTTAGAAATCAGCATTATGTAAGTTTAATTGTTCAATGGCACTTCAAATACTATCTCTTTAGGAGCTAAGCATTGTTGCCCGTTGCAAGTCATAAAATAGACGCTGCCCGAAATACTTTTAACAGAATCATTCGCTTTCAATGATTGTATAAATTGAGCATTATCCTGGTATTTAAAAACTTCTATTTCAAATAATGGACTAAATTTTTTGATCATTTCGCTCTGGGGAATCACGCCTCCAATCCATTCAACACCTTCTTGTTTATCGAAACTAAAGATAGTTGCTTTAGGTCCTCCTTCTGGAGTATTCTGTGCGTAAATGACCCAACCATCTTCCATTTCAGCAGTAAGTATGACACTCTGTTTTCCGTCTTCATTCTGTTCATAGCTATACGACCATGAAACAGGATCCATTTGTGCTGAAACCGAAAAACAAAGAAAAAAACAACTGAGGAGAAAGAAGATCTGTTTCATATAATGGAATCTATTTACAAGTATAGCAAAGCCTAGCAAAAAACCGTATTTGTAAAGATACTTTATTAGTAAGGGATATGACAATTTTCTATAATCACTTAATATTTGTTTAACCGCTTCCTTAAAGAAATCTAAAATTAAAATATCATCCAGCTGGAAACAGATAAAAGTGCATAAAAAACACAGCTCCAAGCATCAATAAATGAATCATTTCCATAGTAATCTTATTGCGAATTCTTAGGAATAAAAGGGCAAATAAACCAGCGATTGGAGCAAGTACAACTATAAAATGTGCTTCGCTTAGTTTATTAACCAAAAATGGACTTAAGATAGAGACAAGAATAATCCAGTACATCACATCAATTTTCTTCTGTACTTGAATACTCTTTTTCATTGTGAATCCATTGTATCCAAAAACGATTAATACTATTATTAGTACAAAAATACCGATGGTTATCCAGGTATATTGATCTGAGCTTAATTGATTAAAGACCCCAATGTTAAAAGTGAAATAGTCTGGATAAAATTTTGGTAATGCCTCACGAAAATACATCCAGGAACCCATAAGAAACAATGGTGTTATAGCACCACAAATAAGTTGTAATCGTTCGGCGACTTTAAAAGATCTTAAACTCATTATCCCGATTATCCCGAAAACAACAAATGCTAGGTAAGAGAAATAAAACAAGCTCCCTACTGAAATAAAAAAGCCAGTATTAAAAATCTGACCTGCAGCTCTTGGTTTTTTGTAGGTTTTAAGCATTTCAGACATGGCAAACAGCAAAAATGTATTTCCTATTATGACAGGATTTAAGCCTAAAAATTGAGGCAGAATCGATACAAATAAAATATAAAACATCCCGGGCAGTAAAGTGCTTTCGTGGGAAATTCTATTCTTTATAAAAATTCTATTCAACAGAGCTCCTTGGAGAAAGATTAAAACACAAGCAAGAATATTTTGTAGTAACGGTGATGATATCCAAGAAAATATAAATTCGTTCAATATACCATCATTCGCGGAAAGCGTATAAGCCTTTGGCTCGATCAAAGATTTTAAACGTATTAAAAAGGTATACGGTAGTAACAGAACACTATTGATAAACAGATTTTTTCTGAATAATTCTATCACTGTATAAGGACGTTTTCTTCTTTGTAAAGTTATTGGAATGAACAGAATTAAACGAATTTTGTATAATAAATAAGAATTGTCCTACAAATGTTGGTAGTTTGTACGCGAATTATAAAAAATGAACCTTAAAGCACCGGAGATTTCTTTTTTTTTTGAACATCACTACTTGTTGAATAACTACCCACCAATGTCTTCACTCAAAGAAATTAAACAACCTATTAATGATGAACTCAAAAAATTTGAGCATCATTTTAAGGATTCGATGAAAAGTCATGTTGCTCTGTTAGATAAAATCACCTATTACATTGTACAACGAAAAGGAAAGCAAGTGCGCCCAATGTTTGTGTTTTTAAGCGCAAAAATTTGTGGTGAAATTAATGAATCGTCCTATGTTGCGGCCTCTCTTGTTGAGTTGTTGCACACAGCAACATTGGTCCATGATGATGTCGTTGATGATGCCGAGAAAAGAAGAGGATTTTTCTCTATCAATGCCTTATGGAAAAATAAAATTGCGGTATTAGTAGGTGATTATTTGTTATCCAAAGGACTTCTACTAGCCTTAAAGAATAAAAAATACCGTTTACTAGAAATTGTATCTGAGGCTGTGGAATCAATGAGTGAGGGAGAATTGCTTCAAATCGAAAAGGCAAGACGTCTTGATATTGAAGAAGAAATATATTTCAAAATCATAACTCAAAAGACTGCATCTTTAATTGCTGCATCGTGTAGCGCTGGCGCCGCGTCTGTAAGTACGGATGAGTCACTGATTGAAAAAATGCGATTATTTGGCGAAAAGATTGGGGTTGCATTTCAAATCAAGGACGACCTTTTTGATTACGGTGATAAAGATATTGGCAAACCATTAGGGATTGATATTAAAGAAAAAAAGATGACGCTCCCTCTCATTTATGCCTTAAATCAAGCCAGTCGATCTGACAAAAAAAGATTTATAAACTATATTAAAAACGATAGTCAAAACGAAACAAAAGTACGAGAGATTATCGATTACGTAAAGGTTTCAGGAGGATTGGAATACACCCAAAAAATTATGCAGCAATATAAAAATGAAGCCGTCGAAATATTAGATCAGCTGCCTTCTTCAGAAGCTAAAGATGCTCTCAAAAAGCTTGTTGAATTTGTGATTCATAGAAACAAATAAGGTTTCAAATCTCAATTGTCTTAGATGTCTCGACGTATGATATTCGCGCCAAGCGCATTTAAACGAACATCAATATTTTCATAACCTCGATCTATTTGATTAATGTTATGAATGATACTTGGAGTCTTTGCTGAAAGAGCAGCAATTAACAATGCCACACCTGCTCGTATATCAGGCGAACTCATTGTTATCCCTTTTAATTGATGTTTACGCTCCAGTCCGATAACGGTGGCGCGATGCGGATCACATAATATAATCTGCGCTCCCATATCAATCAATTTATCTACAAAAAATAAGCGACTCTCAAACATTTTTTGATGAATTAAAACACTACCCACTGCTTGAGTCGCGACGACCAAAACGATACTCATTAAATCCGGTGTAAAGCCCGGCCATGGAGAATCATAAATCGTCAATATGGAGCCATCAATAAAATTTTGTATCTCGTATTTGTCTTGCTCTTCAACGATGATATCATCATTTTCAAATCGCAATTTGATGCCTAATTTTGAAAATACCGAAGGGATCACTCCCAGTTGATCTAAACGAACATCTTTTATCCGTATGGAGGATTGAGTCATTGCGGCTAGACCGATAAAACTTCCAATTTCGATCATATCAGGTAATACCCGATGAGTTGTGCCACCCAGTGATTCCACTCCATGAACAGTTAGCATGTTGGAGCCAACACCTTCTATCTTTGCTCCCATAGCAATAAGCATCTTACTTAGTTGCTGAAGATATGGTTCGCATGCTGCATTGTAAATCACTGTTTTACCTTCAGCGAGGGCTGCCGCCATCAATACATTGGCTGTTCCAGTAACAGAAATCTCATCCATCAGAATATACGATCCTTTAAGTTGATCTGATTCTAACGAATACTGATTATTATCTTCATCAAAATTGAATTCAGCTCCTAATTTTTGTAAACCAACTAAATGAGTATCAATTCTTCTTCTTCCTATTTTATCTCCACCAGGAGTCGGTAAAAATGCTTTACCAAATCTGGCTAAAAGTGGACCTATCAACATCACAGACCCTCTTATCTTTTTAGCGTTGTTTTGATATTCCTCTGATGCAAAATACTCTAAATCAACCTCGTCAGCTTTAAAGGTATAGCTGTTCTTTGTGTGTTTTGTCACTTTTACCCCAAGTCCATCAATAAGATCGATTAATCTTCGCACATCGACAATATTGGGGACATTGTCTACTCTTACTTCTTCCTTGGTCATCATCACCGCACAAAGAATTTGCAATGCTTCATTTTTGGCTCCTTGAGGAGTGATCTCTCCACTTAATTTTGCATTCCCTTGTACTTCAAAAAACTGGTTTGACATAAATACTTTTTCAATAAAAAATGGGTATAAACTTGTCGTTTACACCCATAAATATATTAAATATTTTTTTAATATTACTTTCTTCTGTGATTCCGTTTGTTCCTATTATTATTATGACTTCTACTGCGTTTATTATTTCTACCCGTGTGTTGGCGTTTTGTAGGTTTTGCTTTTTTTACAGAATTACTCAATCCATCCAAAGAAGCATTATCATCAAGACTCAATTCTCCCTTGGAAAGAACCTTCAAATCATTTTTAATATTTTCATCACTTACATAATGATTGCTGTTCCAATTTTTATAAGCAAGCTTCATGAATGACCCAATAACCTCAACAAAAGCATCTTGTTTTGGTCCCTTTTCCATGCTCATCGCTTTTTTGATCATTCTTTGGACATTAAATCCATAATGTCTGAATCTTCTATTTTCTTCTGGGTACTCCATTTGCTCTGGTACATAATCCGCTATAGGTTTAGGAATTTCTCCATTTGGCGGTACAACATCCAAATCATATTGAGCGATATGAAAAACATGCTTCCATAATTTCTCACGGTATTCAAGAACATTTTTGCTTTGAGGATTCATCTGATACATTAACTCAACTACCCTTTCAACAAATTTCTGACGAAATTCTGGGTCCTCAAGAGTGCGGGCATGATTTACCAGTTTTTGAACATTTCTCCCATATTCAGGCATAATAAGATCTTCTCTGAGAGAATTATATTGCATGTTATTTGATTCCATACTTACTTCCATAATATTCTATTCTACGGTCACAGATTTTGCTAAATTTCTTGGTTGATCGACATCACATCCACGCATAACAGCGATATGATATGCCAACAATTGAAGAGGAATACTCGACAATAATGGAGTCAATGGTTCTTCTGTTTCCGGTATTTCAATAATAAAATCTGCCATCTCCTTGATGACAGTATCACCTTCTGTTACAACGGCTATAACGATTCCTTTTCTCGCTTTGACCTCCTGCACATTACTTACAATCTTTTCATAAGCACTTCGATTCGTAGCAATAACCACAACTGGCATATACATATCGATCAGTGCGATTGGACCATGTTTCATTTCGGCTGCAGGATATCCTTCAGCATGAATGTAAGAAATCTCTTTTAATTTCAATGCTCCTTCCAATGCAACTGGAAAATTATAACCTCTTCCGAGATAGAGCGCATTTTGGGCATTTTTTATTTCGCCAGCTATAAAACGTATTTGATCATTTAGTTGTAAAACTTTTTCAACTTTTTTAGGAATACTTTCTAAAGCACTCAATAATTGTCTAAAATATCCTTCAGAAATTGTCCCCCTTCTGTGACCAAGATCTAAAGCCATTAAAGTCAGTACTACCAATTGGCTGGTAAATGCTTTCGTTGAAGCTACTCCAATTTCAGGACCAGCATGCGTATAACTTCCGCAGTGTGTCAACCTAGCAATAGATGAACCAACGACATTCACAATACCATAAAGTAAGGCTCCTTTCTTCTTAGCCATTTCCAAAGCAGCTAAAGTATCTGCAGTCTCACCTGATTGTGAAAGTGCTACAATGACATCATCATTGTAAATGATCGGATTTCTATAACGGAATTCTGAGGCATATTCGACTTCAGTCGGAATCCGAGCCAACTCTTCGAATAAGTACTCAGCGATTAAGCCAGCGTGCCATGATGTACCACAAGCCGCTATTACAATTCTCTTAGCATTAACTAGCCGTGGTATATATTCTGACATTCCACCTACAACTACCCATCCGTCATTAGCATTAATCCTACCTCTCATACTCTCCCAAATAGTTTGAGATTGCTGATAGATTTCTTTGAGCATGAAATGCTCGTATCCTCCTTTTTCGAGTTCTTCGAGCTTTAAATCCAACTCTTTGATCTCAGGGTTTTGGACTTTATTATCAATCGTCTTAATACTATATTCTCCGTTACGCTTAAGCGTAACGATTTCTTCATCATTTAAGTAAATTACTTTATTGGTGTATTTGATTATTGGAGAAGCATCAGAGGCAAGGAAGCACTCGTCATCTCCTATCCCTAAAACCAAAGGGCTTGATTTTCTAGCACCTACAAGTTTAGAAGGATCATCTTTATCCACAACCACAATTGCGTATGCGCCTATCGCTTTTTCCAATGCTTTTCTAACTGCTTCTTCCAGAGGCAGGTCATCTCTTTTTTGATATTCTTCTATAAGGTGCACCAAAACTTCTGTATCCGTATCGCTAATAAACTCGTGACCTAATTCTTCAAGTGCTTTTTTTAGGGTAGCATAATTTTCAATGATCCCATTATGTACAAGGGACAATCTACCATTTCCCGAATTATGCGGGTGAGCGTTCATATCATTTGGCTCTCCGTGCGTTGCCCATCTTGTGTGTCCAAGCCCAACCGTTCCAGAAATATCTACTTCTTTTGCAGCTAATTCTAGTTCGAGTACCTTCCCCTTCTTTTTTATAGTTTTTAATCCACCGTTGATCAAAGAGATTCCAGCACTATCATATCCACGATATTCTAAACGCTTTAATCCTTCCAAAACAATAGGATAAGCTTGTTTAGGTCCAATATAGGCTACAATTCCACACATATTTTATTTAATTAAGGCTTTGTAAATGCTAATTTAAGTCGTACAGGATAAGTCGAATGACCAGGACCATAAATTACCGATCTTTTGGCTGTTTGAATAGGACTAAATCCTGTAATGTAAAGATTTGACAAATAAGTAGGATCATTTCTCAATGCTTTCACATAGTTGGTTATGTTCATTCTGTACTTGGTAGTTACCAAACCATTTTCATCGATTTCTTGTAAGGAGCCATCAAAGAAACTCAATCCTATATCTAAGGCAATGTCATTAATAACTTCTAATTTACCATCTTCATTTATAAAACTAGCCAAAAGGTTTGTAATTGGAGGGTTCTCTTCCAAATTATCATCCATCAGTTCGGCAAGTGTGAATTCTAATTCTGCATAATTTAATAGATCATCCGGTCTTGCCAAAACACCTGTCATATCAATTTTGGCGCGTACCCCGTCCATGGATTGAATGTAAAATAAACTATCCGCATACAAAGGATCATCGAGAGCAGATTCAACTACAGATCCAGTTAAGTCCATTTCAAATACGTTGGCTCTTATGTTTCCACTATAATCGTCGCTGGAAATTGCAAAGTTTATATTATAACTAAACTTCCTCTTCACTCCTTCATTATCGGTATAAAACATGGAGACTCTACTTAAGGTATCACGGTCACCACCCAATCGAATGCCCAACATAGAGTTATCTGTCTCATCAGTTAAATACATTCCTTTCAAGGTTTGAAGAAAAGTAGTATCATTAGAATTGGCATCTGCATTCTCAAACAAAGAAGTTGCAAAAGACATATCCAAAGGAATCCTCAGCTGAGGATATGTTAATCGAAGAGAATCTCCTTTATGATCATTCACTTCTATGGAATCAAAAGCATTAATTGAAGAAAATGATCGCGAACCAATTTCTGACGGATTAAAATCAATTACATCATTAGAATAGATCGTATCATCTCTCAATAACTCTGTCTCTAATTGATAGACTTTGATATTGTGACTTGCTTGCTGATCACCATAAAGCCCAAGCGTATCTAATTTTAAGATAAGCACAGCAGAATCTAAAGTCGATCCTGCAAAATCAGGCGAACTTCCACCACGACTAGCTTGACAAACGATATTAGACTTTGCTTTTCCAAAGATCGGTTCATCAATTTCTCCTAATAAAAAGGTAGATATTTGAGTTCCAGGTCGATAAGCAATGATAGGTTCACCGATCTCAGTAATGATACTCACCCCAATGGTATCCGTGAATTCTATTTCTAATCCCTCTCCACCTAAAAGATCTGAACCAACAATCGAATCTTCATCACAGGAAATCAGCGATACGCTAATGACCAATCCAATGACAATAAATTTGAAAAAAACTTTCATCCAGGTATATTCTATGCTCTAATCTTCGGATTCCTCGTCGTCTACTAGGCCTTTGTAAAAATCAATACTTGCTGGGACCAATTCCTCTAGTTCCATTTTTTCCATGGTAGGTTTCTCTGAAGCATCGATTAATTTCTTAACGTCTTCATCCAAATTTTCGCTTCCTACCACTACGGCATCGGCATGTGCCAATCCACCTTTTAAAAGGGTAATATCGTCACCGTTTCCAAAAGCTTCCAAATCAGACTCTCCTAATTTGTTTATCGCAGCGATTTCTAAGAATCTCTTTGAAAACGTTTTTTCGTAATCGTTGTTGTAGGCAGTATAAACGATCTTTGAATTTTGGAAAATTGGGTCATCTTTATAAACTGTTTTCAGATATAAAGGGATCAAACTAGTCATCCATCCATGACAATGAATTAAATCCGGTGGCCATCCAAATTTTTTCACCGTTTCCATAACACCCTTACAGAAAAACACCATTCTATCAGAATTGTCCTCAAAAGGTTTCTCATTAGCATCATCAAAAACAAATTTTCTCTTGAAAAACTCTTCATTGTCTAAAAAGTATACCTGCATTCGAGCACCAGGAAGAGAAGCTACCTTTATGATTAATGGATAATCTTCATCATCAACAATGATATTCATTCCAGACAATCGTACAACCTCATGCAATCGGTGTCTTCTTTCATTGATAACACCATATTTAGGCATTAACACACGGATTTCCATCCCTTTTTCTTGTGCCGCCTGAGGTAATTTTCTTACGATATCAGAAATCTCGGAGATTGCTGTGTAAGGATTCATTTCCTGCGTCACGAAAAGCGCTCTTTTCTTACTCATATAATTGGGTATCTTTTAGGATATCGAAAAATGGAGTGCAAAGATAACATTTTATTTGACATTTTTCGCATTCAATGCGAATAGAAAAAGTCCATAAACCCTATGATTATCAATCAGATAGTTACGATGCTACCGCCTGCATCATATAAGCGCAAATCAAAGCTCCATAGGTTCCCAATGCATAACCCAATACTGCCATCAAAACACCTACTGGAGCCAGTGATGGATTAAATGCCGAAGCCACTACTGGTGCAGATGCTGCTCCTCCCACATTTGCCTGGCTTCCAACGGCTACAAAGAAAAATGGTGCTTTAATCAACTTCGCTACAATCAATAAGATCAATACATGAATAGACATCCATATAATGCCAATCAAAAACAAATCTAAGTTCTGTAAAACTTCTCCGAGATTCATTTTCATACCAATTGTCGCAACCAAAATATAAATAAAAATGGTCCCCCAACGAGAAGCACCAATACCTTCTAATTTCCTGGCTTTTGTAAAAGACAAGGCCAGACCAATGGTTGTAGAAAAAACCACTAACCAAAAGAAACTAGACATCAACGAATTCAGTCCTAGGTCAGTTAAGGTTTCCTTATACTGTCCCATGAATGGAGCCATAATATCTTTACCCCAATGCGACAATCCTACACCCCCAAAAGCAACGGCGAGTAAGACAAAAAGACCCGTTGTGGTGGGCATGGAGGCAATACTAGCTCGGTAATCGGCCACTCGGTTTTTTAAGTCTTCAATCGAAGAACTATCCGCCTTTAACCAGCTATCTATCCGATCTGAAATGTTGGCTCCATATAATAAAAAGCCCATCCAAATATTCGCAACTACGATATCTACCACAAGCATAGAACCAAATAAATCATCGCCTACTTCAAAAATTTCTTTCATTGCCGTTTGATTCGCCCCGCCACCAATCCAACTACCGGCAACAGTGGATAAACCTCTCCATAATTCATCCGGATTTGCATCAATTACCCCGGGAAACAAATAACTCACCGCCAAAAGAGCAATAGGCCCTCCTAATACTATCCCTAATGTTGCAGCCAAAAACATAATGATTGCCTTTGGACCCAAGCCGATAATCCCCTTAAAATCAATACTCAAACAAAGCAAAATCAAACTCGCAGGCAATAAGTATCGGGATGCTACAAAATATAAATTAGACTCCTCGCCGGAAATCAAACCCAATGGCCAGTTTAACAATGCTGGAATAAAATAACAGACCAAAAGTGCCGGGATATAAGTATAAAACTTCTTCCAGAATGGATTCTCCATTTCAGAAGTATAAAATACTCCCGCCAGAACGATTAAAATAATTCCTAATACAATAGCATCATTGGTAAAAAACGGCTCAGCATTCAAAAAGAAAGAAAGTATCATATCTTGTGTCTTTTTCGTTAAAGTAGGAATAAATCTAAGATTCCTAAAAGGGATTGATGATTATTACGGGAATTTAGCAAACATCTGAATGAATAATAATTGGAGTGGATTTATAATTTTTATGTTTTTTTGCCTTTCGGCGAATGGAGCTTTGGCCCAAGAGTATCAATGGGAACATGGAAAATCTTCCGAAGGTATCATTGTCTGGACAAGTAAAATTGAAAACAGCAGTTTCAAAGCCTATAAACTGGAAGGCACATTAGACGCAAGTCTAAAAAGCACACTCGCCTTATTGACTGATTTGGAAAAAATGCCAGAATGGTATGACCGAGTTTCCAAATTAAAAATCCTTGATCAGATCTCTCCGAATGAAGCCAAATACTACCTAGAAATTGGTTTACCTTGGCCAGTAAGAGATCGATATGCCATCGCTCAATGCAAATTCAACATAGTACATGATAAGAAAGCGGTACTTGACGTTTGGTTGGTTGACGAAGACATTGAAGAAAAAACTCGTAATGTAAAAATGAGTCAGTTGTCAAGCCAATGGATCTTAGAAGAAAAAACACCTGGTATCACGACCATAATCCAAACAGGACACATGGATCCTGCCGGAAGTATCCCCGCCTGGCTCACCAATCGAGGCATTACAGAAAGCCCTATGAAATCTATGAAAGAAATGAGAATTAGAGTACGTGATTATCTTAATAGCTCTAGTCCTTTGTTAGATTGATTAGTATTTCAATTTAAAATTGAAATACTAACCCAATTCCATTAGGATTTATTTTCAAGTCTAGTCCATAGGTAATTTTGCTTTTATCGATTATTTTTTCGTTATACCCTTCGACAGTTTTAATAGCTGCATCGTAAGCTGGACGCATCAAACCATATTCAAACGCTAATCCCACACCAAAACTTGCTAAAGAAATATAAATTATGTTAGTATCATAATCGTTTAAAACATCTCGAAATGCAATAATCCCTGTTCCAAAGCCAATAGCACTAAAAATGTTTGAAAAGGCACTTCCAATATTATAGTTTCTTTTATTCGAAAGAAAACTTTCATAGGAATTGAAATCATAGATTTTCATCTGGGTTAAAAACGTTTCATAAGAAACGTCTGAACAAATTATAGTATTAATATCAGATTTATATTTACCAATTTGGTATTGATCTTTTCTCCATGTATTCAATTTAAAATACAACAAACCTTCGGTATCATACGCACTATCGGTCTCATCTTCAGTAATTATTTCGTCTGAATCTCCCATATGAACTTTTTGCTTAATTTTATCAAACGATTCTTGTTCGCCATTTGCGTATAACACAATAAATATTTCATCTTTTTTAATCGTATAGATGGGACCATTTAAGTTTGATGCCTTTTTGTATTCTACTTCATTCTCGCCAATTTTTAAAATTTTAGCTTCAATTTTTTCTTTTGTATTTTTTACTATCACATCCTGAGCATAAGACATTGAATATAATGTCATAAAAGTCAAAAAACATATAAATTTCATTTCACTTGTTTTATTATTAAACTTAATAGTTATCAAGCTTAATGTCCATAAGAATAAAAGGTAACCCGACTAAATTAGTCGTTGAATAAATTTTGAATAATTCTAGAAAGACTTAATTGCTTTCAGATTAGCTAATTGGGTTTTGCCCAAAGGAGATTGGACTCCAGTCGTCAAATTTTGAACCCAAACATTTCCATCATCATACCCCGTAGAGCTCCAAAAGTATTCTCCACCAGATACTTGATGTCCATTTAGTTCCAAGTTTCGGTGAATTAGGTCTAATTCTCCTCTAGATGGAAGAAACCAACCCGTAACTCCGTTTACATTCCTTTCTGAACACAATAATGCCACACTATTTAGACCATTACAAGGAGAATTTAGAATAATTGTTGTATTGGGATAGCCATCTCCTACTTTCGCGCCTTGAATGACTTCTGGAAACGCAGGATCTTCCATAACATGAAGCAATTGTGTAATGAATACATTTTGACATCCCCATATCTTATCTGGAATCGAACTTTCGTCTGCAACTAAACCATTAAAATTTTGAAATTCATTATTTATATCTACAAAAAATATGATGCCTTCCATAAATCGTTTTCCGTATAATTCTTCAAGCGCAACTCCATTGTTGTACAATTCAAGAGGTGATTCCCCATTATTCAATAGCTCTTGAATATCCATCTGTTCGCATAATTCACCGAAAAAACCATCAGGACATTCACAATTATTATCGACACAATTACCACCATTTAAGCAAACTTGTTCACATTCGTTTGTAATGCCAACTTCTCTTTCCTTAGAACATGACAATAGTGAAATTATTAACATCAAAACGATTAAGGTGCTTCCCGTACAAATACTATTTTTCATCTTTTAATTTTATAAGGTTAGTTGTAATGCGGAACATCTGCCTCCATTAAACATTAACGTTCCAGACCAATATGAATTACCGAATTGATCTAACACAGAATAATTAGCAAACCCTGAAGAGGAACTTTCTAAATCTTTAAAGACTGTAATGCTTCCATTCTGATTACAAGTCGGTTGTCCTGTCCAAAAAACATTCGACGCTGACGATCCAATTAAATTTCCATCAACATAAAACCTAAGGGAAGTAATGCCATTCGATTGAAGAAACGCAGATACTGATTGACCATACCAAATAACTGCGTCTGCCGTATACAAACAGGTTCCATCATTAATCTCGGCAAGCGGATTATAATTTATACTCGATAAATCCGTACATCCGTAAATAGTTTCTTCTTCATAACAACTTGTAAGCATTATAAAAAGAGCAAAAAACAAGTATTTCATAAGCTGATTTTATGTTTAAAAATTAATTGGTAAAAAACCTTTCAAGCTTAATGCTCTAACATTAAATAAGTAACCTCACATTCCGATTTTTTTAATCTCTAGTTAAATAATTTAAACAATGTTAATTTAATGGGTTACTTTTTTAAAAAATCTGCATGAATGGGTAAAAGATATATGAACAAATTATTATTGACTTTGCTTATTGTATGCTCCTTATCAATTTTGTCTTGCTACGAAATTGATACATTTGAAACCCCTGAACCACAATACGGGGACTTGGCGGTAGAAATGCACACTGATTGGATCGGCTGTATAAACTCTATTGGTTTATATTTAGACGACGAATTCCTTACTTTCATTTCTCCTGGAGAGCGCGTTGTTATTTCAAATATTGAAGTGGGAAGTTATCGTTTAAGATCAAATTATCATTGTGACAATGGAAATGTTTCAGCGACAACTAAGGACGTTACAATAATTCATAATACAGAAAGAAGTGTTGGATATTACAAAGGGCAAACCCCTTGCAGTTTATACTGTACATTCTGATTTTCGAATAAGAATACTTTGTATAAGTTTCCTTTGAACAATTTTGTATCCATAAATATGCTTAGCTTAATTATTTTTTTTGAATCGCTATTCTATAACATGGATTGGATAACAGAAGTTAAAAACAACGAAAATGAAACACTGTGTTTGGTAT
>JAHDCZ010000103.1 GCA_020629615.1 Saprospiraceae bacterium | reverse complement strand
CCATTTACTAATTCTGAGCCTAGTATTATAATGTCAGGGCAAGGGCAACCGTTGAGATCTGGGATGCCGTCACCGTCGATGTCTTCATTGTATTCGTTGGGGCATGGATCGATGGCATCACAGAAGCCATCACCCGGTCCACCATTTATTCCGTCACTGTCGGGGTTAGGTTCACCTTCACAGTGACATGTACCATTATCTTGGACAATTTTATCATGGTGAGTGCACTCGTCGCCATCATCACATGGATCACCTGCAGATACTTGTTGTCCATCTACTGTACAATTTTGAAATAAGGCACCCCCAAAATAATTACACACTACCCCACTAGGTAAAGTGATGGTTCCATTGTATTCATTGATGTTTTGAGTCCCTGCAAAATCGCTACTATAAAATGAGATGGATAGATGGTCATCATTGGGAACTGTATTTTCTATGATGATATCATAGGTGCCATTAATCGGATTTGTTGGCAAACTCAAATGTAACAAATCAAATGTGATACTTCCATTTACCCCAAGATAGTCGTAAGTAAATCCAGGAGGAATCGTAAATTTCAATTCAATTTTATCCGTTATGCCGCCCCCAGCTGGAGTATATATAATTTCACTGGGACAATTGATATCCACTATTGTTGTAGCACTTTCAGACAGAATACACTCTTGGTGTTCTGAGTATAAAAGTCCGATAAATGAATAAGAACTTGCCGACTCAATATCTGGAATAGAGAAAAACACTTCGTAGCTATCTGGTGTTTCTCGAATGTTGGAGATGGTTAAATGATCATATTTTTTGATATAATCATTTTGAGAATTTTCTCTCACCATCGTCACATTAATTGGTTCGGGCAATTGATCAAGTGTTATTTCTTGAGAATCGAAAAACAAAACGATTCCTTCACTAGGAATGATTTCGAATGTGACAGGGCAACCGATTTCAATAAAAGGATTTTCTAAACAATCAGGAATATCATTATTGTCTTCATCAATGGTATCATCCATATCCGGACAAACGTCGCATATAATCGTGGCAGTAGGGTCATCCTCATCATAATTCATTGGTACTATCTCATCCACATAACCATCCGCATCATAATCTTTGGCACAATCACAAGGTTGGCAATCTGGCACTCCATCCTCATCGACATCTACTGGCTTACCAACGCAATTACAATTTTCGTCTACAGCATCAGCAAAGGTACATGGATTTCCATCATCACAAGGATCTCCAATTGCCCCTGGAGTATTAGGGCATTCGTCCAAACAATCTGGCAAAGTATCTCCATCCGCATCGGCTAAATCATCTAGACCGGGACAAACATCTTCGATGTCACAGACAGTATCTCCATCTTCATCATTAGTAGAAATCACTTGACATATACATGATTGACTATCTGGATCATCAGGATTATAATCTGGGTTTGGCACCAATGCATATACCCAACATGGTTCCCATGGGTTTCCACTACAAGGGATATCACAGGTCGTTAAATTGACTTCATCTGGTGAATCTCCGTATTCAATAACACAGTCGCACTCACAATTTATTTTGAAATGAACTGTTTTGTCGTCATTTAATTTATCCCGTAAGACGCAGTTTTGGTCTTCATAAATTTCAATCTCTCCTGCCTGATCACCTGTTATTAATTTTAAATTGGCATCTGAAGCACACCCTGGACTTATGATAGGCAAATCAGGATTGTTGCATTCATTTTCTTTTGCTGGATCGTTCATATAATCGACTACAGAAAACGCAAAATAGCGAAGTACATTTAAGTTTTCTGGTGACATACTACAAATAGCATTAACATGGTCCTCGTCAAAATATCCCTTCTTGACTGTCGAATTGGTTGCATTCTCCGGCATAGGATCTAAATAATTAATAATTCCATCACCGTCAGTATCACCAGTAGAAACTCCTGATCCTGTTGAATTTTGAAGATCATATAATAATTGCGGTATGTCAAAATTAATTAATTCCGCGACCCCCGTTTCTTGCTCATTTTGTTGAATCATTTCACGGAGGGAGGAAGCAATTTCCATTAAATTATGTTCTACTGCTTTTGCGGTAAATGGTGTGTTCACATCGGTCATTGGTTCAGCAGCACATTCCAAAACCTGAATAATATAATCGCAAAGTGGTATATCCTCAACATGAGGATCGTTTGTGAAATTACAATCCATAGATGTATTACAACCCAAATAATCAGGATATCCTGGACATTGATCTAAAGCATTACAAACACTATCATTGTCGTCATCTAAGTAAGTACCTATGCATTCACAGTCCTGATTCCAAGTATCATTTACAGTACAAGGGTCCCCATCATCACAAGGGATTCCGGAGTAAATCTCATGACTGGTAGTTTCAAAATTAACTTTATATCGCTCATTGGCACCTGAGCACAAATATTCCATTTTACCAAAGCGCACTTCAGAATCTGTTATTCGAAAGGCAATTCCATCAGAGCTGACTATGCCTAAATAACTTCCATTGATTAGCCATTCTTGCAAGTCCTCAATAAAATCAGAAAAAGATGAATACAGTGGATCACAATCAGAACCATTATATCTACAGTACGGAAAAGAAAATTGTTGATCAAAATCACTTAGATTAAATGGAGTCCCATTTATCGTTCCAGTAAGATTGTTGATCAATATATTTTGTCCTGGCACACAATTCACTAGATTGGCCCATAGAAGATTCGAATTATATACCGTCATAGGAATTTGACTTGGATCACATTCCATACAATCAACATCATTATTTGGATTATCGTCGTTGTTGACGTATTCAGCATAATCATCATTAAATCCTAGACATTGATCACACCCATTGGGTACACCATCATAATCAGAATCGATAGTATCATCATATCCAGGACATGCGTCGCATAAATCTGGCACTCCATCTGCATCTTCATCAGGTGATGTTGTTGTACCGGCACAATTACAATTTTCATCATAGTATGCCAAAGTATTATCGGTACAAGGATCACCATCATCCTCACAAGACGCACCAACAATACAATCAATTGGTCCTTCAGATCCAATGATATACTCACATTCATTAATACCGCAAGTTATCGTTACGCTAAAGCCTATTTGAGGAGATGCCACGAGTTGCACAGGATCATTAATTGAAAATGGCGTTGATATAGTGCTACCATTGCTCCACAAATAAGTTTTGTTTTCACTTTCGCTTTCTTCACAAACCCTACAATTGGATTCATTTAAACCCACTCTAAATCCTATCGATTGTTCTTGACAATTATTCTGAACTCCAGATACGGAAATATTAGATGCGAACATTAATTTAAGCATTCCATCAAAAGGAGAATTATTGATTCGAATTACATATTCACTTTCATTACATGTCTCAACCCCTATTTCTTCACCTTCTAATAAATTAATCTGAATATCTCCAATATGACTTCCTTGATTTGCATATTGTAGCATAAAGTGATTCAAGTGAGAAACAAAATTTGTCATACTTGGAGTACCAAAGCAAACGTTACTCTCCGTCGTATTATAGCAATATGGAAATGTAAAATAAGGTGCTCCATTTGACTTCACTTGATCACTTAATAAAATTAGATTTCCTGGAGACAATTCAACTTTTACATCTAATAATTCTTTTTGTGCTGCTGTTGATAAATCATAGCATTCATCACAAACTTCAGCAATTACTTCTGTGTATATAATAAAGGGATCGATATCACAATCGCAATTTTCTTCATCTAGGCAATCCAAGGTTCCGTTACCATCTAAATCAACATTTGGTCCATATGGGCATTTATCGATACAGTCTGGAATCCCATCAAAATCTATATCACTCAATGCAAAGGAAGGATCTCCTATACAGTCGCAATTTTCATCAATAATACCTGCATCTTCTGGATAACAAGGATCACCAATAAGAAGACAAGATGTACCTACTATGCAATTTTCATCTCCAAATAATGCGGTATATTCACAACCATCACCACAAGTTACCGTTACTACATACCCGCCTCCATTGTTAGGTACTATTATTGTTGAAGTAGACTCTCCAGTACTCCAAGAATAGCTTGGTGAGGAACAATCTATTTCCGCTGTAAGTTGGATATTGTATTCTCCGGGATTGAGATCTCCACATGTTTGACTAGAAAAAGGAATTTCTATAAGATTTTCTCCGTTCCAAATGGTGAAATTTTCAAATTTTATTGAAGTCTCCGTGATATGAATCCAAGTATTATCATCGTTTTCATCATCCGTACAATCCGGGTACCCTCCTTCTGCTAAACTGACTTTTCCGCCATAGGACTTTTTATCTAACCATTCTCCTAGCATCAATACAAATGGTTCTAAACCTTTATCTGTATTGATACATCCTTCATCTCCAGTAGGCAAAGTCATACTGAACGAAATATCGTCAATATAAAGAATCATCCCACCATCATCACTTGTACTCACCAATCTAAACCGACTACTCTCATCAAATGGCCCAGCAATATGAGTTGTAATATTTTGTCTTTGGCGATCTAGAAAATCATCTCCATGATTCCATTCTTGAACAAACTCAAATCCTGTTCCACGATCCAATTCAAGATAGAAACCATAGCCATCTTCAAATTCTTCGGTAATGAAACTAAATTCCATTTTAACCAAACATGCTCTATTAAAGTCAAGAACATTGGTTTTAATACTAGACCCATCACTTAAGGCCAAACAGTATTTTCCGCTATTAGGTTTTTTAATATAATCTGAATTTAATTCGGCAATATCTTCATAATGGTAGGCATTGTTATTAGACGCAGACCACACGCCCCAATCTTCTTCAGCTTCCTCAGAAACATTATCAAAAGAATCAAAAATTTTATCTTCCCAATCCGTCAATAATGATACTGTTTGACTGATGCCATTTTTACTTACCGTAAAATCTCTGATCAATGTTAGTATATTATAATCGATCGGTGGAGAAGACACTAAAGCGCAGTAGTCACATACTTCACCACCAACTAACTCATCAGAAATACTTACAACATCATTACATGGATAATCCTCACAGATAGGATCATTGAATGGATCATTATCATTTAATGCGTCATAAACTAATGCATCATCTTGACCATGACATATATCACAACCATCTGGAACACCATCCATGTCACTATCATCATTATCATTAAAGCCATGACATAGGTCGATTTCATTACAATTCCCATCGTCATCGTCATCTGGTAAGATTAAAGATCCTTCGCACTCGCAATTCAAACCATAGGTTCCTGGCAAAATACATTCATCGTCCACATTGCAAGGTGTTCCAATAATACAATCACATGGATTACTACCTTGATATAATTCAGTAAATGTACAACCACTTGTACATTCAATCGAAACCATGATACAACTACTCTCATTTAAAAGAAAAATTGATTCTGTCGTTTCGCCATTTCCCCATTCGTAGGACAATACTTCATCACAATCTACACTTGCGGATAAAGTATAACCCTCTATTTTATTCGTTTGAATACAATTCGTTTTATCAAAAACTATATTGAAATTATCATCAATATTACTTTTGGCTCTAATACTTTTTAAGCGAATATTCGATTGAATCAATCTAAATATTTGTGATGAATTTGGCCCGTTGCCAACATTAATAACCTTAAAAGAACCTACAATGTTGGGATTAACATTAATCCAATCATTTAGGTGATTTTTTAAAGAAGTTAAATCATTATTTAATTCTCCGCCTCCATTCCGATAAGGGAAATTAAATGAGTGTTGGTCTTGATTATTTTTAGTTTCATCCAAAATCAATTCAGTTCCATCGACCAATTCAAAAACAATAGAATTAATATCATAGTATGAATAGGCATGATCAATTTTCTTTGGTTTCATCTCAGCCGAGTTTGTACAAATCTCTTTGTAAACGGGTTCAATTTCAAAAATTACATCAGAAATTGGAATTCCGATGCAATTACAATCTTCATCTAATTGATCAGAATGTGTACATTCATTAAAATCATTACATGGTTCACCTGCCGTGCATTCGTATTTAATTGTAAAATTACAACTCGCCTCACAACCAGTGAGATAGTCATAGACCTCAACAAAATAGTCTCCTTCATTTAATTCAGGGAAAATAATCGGATTGGTTGTTGTATAGCTCTCCTCTGAACCATTTAGTGTTACTTTAAAACTTGAAGATGGGAGAGCTCCAATTACCTCAATTTCAGCACCAACTCCATTATAGAAAACAACTTGCTCGCATGTAATCTCAAAAGGTATTCCTTCATCATTATCTGCGAGTTCTTTTAAAGCTGTTACTAAGATTTCATTCTCGCTATTATTGGGGACTCCAGGAGATGACTCACTCTCAAAAGGAACAATTGAATAATTGGATTGAGAAAACCAATCTCCTCCATTCATAATAAAATTATTTCCGCTTACATATCCACCAGCATCTATTATATCAGAATCAGGAATTTTAATAGTATTAATATTATTATAATCATCATATTTATCCGTTAACCATACTATTGCGTGCTCAAGCCCTTGATCAGGATTTCTTAATTGAATTACATCACCATCATTTCTCATTGGAATGATATTATTCCACAATGCATCTACTGGATCATTGTCTTTAGTACAACCGTAGCCAACATCATTAGCCCAGACATTCGGACAAGTTGTATATTTTAAAATACACCCATGGCTAAAGGGAATCTGATATACTCCTTGGCTATTGGGAGTACCATCATTCGCCGGATCTATCCCAGGAATATCTACATCATCTTTATAGATTAAAATGATAGAGCCTCTAGGCACCGCATTTAAACAAGACCCTAAACGAATATGTCCTGATTCGTTTCCTACGCCAATCTGAGCATAATTGTTATCATCAATGATCCATTCCTCTAAATTAACCGTAGACTCATTTGACCCAGTACCTGCCACCACTATTTCAATAAATTCCTGATAACTACCTAATTGACCATTGGAAATTTCGTTAAAAAACGCTGTTCCATCAGGATACAAACAATTCATTTGAACCAAGGAACGTGAGACATCGGTAGTTTGAGGGACAATTCTATTTTCCATCTCAAACTCTATGGGATCACTATATCCTCCATTTTCAAAGTATAAGTTTCCATACATTCCTTCAGCTTGAACAAATGCAACGTATCGTTTTTTTCTTTTAAGTAAGTCAAACTGAGAATTATAAAGATATTGCGGAGAAAATATTTCTTCATCGATGATAGGTCTTTGCGTAGCAATGTATTCTACTTGACTTAATTGGTTATCATATTCATAAATAAGTAGATTATATTTTGTAGGACTTATACTAATGTGTCTTGGAAACCAAGAAAATAAAATATTCTCCTCTAACGAAAGGACATCATTGTCCGAAGGCAAGGTAAACTGCGGAGGAAGGTTCTTTCTTATGATTAGATTGATACATGATGTGTTTGATATTTTTGTATTGTTATCCGAAGAAATGTTATACACTTCAACACATACATTATATGCTCCTTCAGGTAAGCCTCCGTCCAAATACTGCTCTTTAGATATTCCTTTTAAGTTCAAATTTTCGATATCGAAATAAGCCGCAACATCCTTAGAAAATAAATTTAGAGTTGGTCCAGAAGAAAATGTAATATCCTGATAATAATTATGAGGTATACTAGTCATTTCAATATTCGCACCTCTAATTTTCATTCCCAATCTATAGTTCATGTTTGGATTAGGATTCTGTGCATGCAATTGAATGATAAACTGATTTGAAAACTGCACACTTCTTTCATTCAATGCCGGAAAATCAATAGAATTTGATTGAAAATTAATAATGACTTGCTCTTGACTGAATATCACTGAAAATGGGAAAATCAAAAACCCAAGTAGGATTAACGAATTATAAATAATACTGTAACTAACTGATTTCATTGCATTTCCTATTAAAAGAATGATGAATAAATCCTATTATTTGTGGTATCCTTATTGCATGTAGTAATTTGATACTATGATTTATTCTCTAAAATTCATATCGATCATTTATACTACTGTCAAATTTCGTGCTAAACTTTTAATCAACATGCGCCTTTGTATCCTACTTCTGATTTTGTCCCAAAATGTCGCGTATACGCAGTTGGATAAAGTCAAAAAATTAAAGGATCATTACACCACGAAATTAGATACCTTAAAATCAAATTCAATAGATATTTCGGGATCTATATACCTTGATTATGCATTAACGTATGCGTTCAACGAAAAAAAAAATTCACACAACTATAAATTAGGAGGGCAACTCAATATAAATTATAAAGGATTCACTATTCCTCTTCAATATATCTATTCGAATGGTAGAAGCATTAGAAGATTTAACGGACCCAATATAAACACACCAAAATTTAATATTGTAGGAATAAGCCCAACTTTCAAATGGGCTACTATACATATAGGTGACAGGATTATGTCATTTTCTAAATACACATATGACAACATTCGATTTCGTGGTGCTGGATTCGACTTAAATCCTGGCAACTTTTATCTAAAGGGATTTCGCGGTAAATTGTCTCCCTTAAATTTTTTGGATTTAAATTTTAGAGCTTCAAACCAATCAACTTATGAACGAATTGGCTGGGGAAGTATTTTGGGGTATAAAAGTGAAAAAATTGATCTATCGGGAATCTTGTTCTCTGCTAATGATAATTATTCCGAAACCAAATATTCTGAGAATTTACCATCCTTACCTAAAGAAAACACAGCTGTAAGTGGCAAAGTTATTATTACACCAATTGATAAACTTGAATTTCAATATGAACGTTCTGTTTCAGCCCTTACAAGAAATGCTTTTGATGCAATCGAAGATATTAAAACACATAATACTATTTATAATATGTTGGGATTGTTTACGAAAAAAGAATCTTCAGTATATAATTATGCCGGCAATGTTTCGATGGCCTACAAAGAAGAAATATTTTCTATCAGTATAGAACTAGAAACTATAGATAAAGGCTATCAAACACTTGGATCTCTTTTATATGACAATAACTTTAGAGATTACAAACTAAGCGGAAACTATATTTTCAAAAAGTCCATTCATACAAATAGTTCACTAGGCTGGAGACAATCAAAGCAATCAAATAGCTCATTCAATTCAGGGTCAAAATTTATTTTTAATCATAGTAGCTCCTACAATATCAATGATAAGAACAATCTATTTTTAAATTTTTCTAATTTCAAACAGATCGATAATCTTTATCTCCGAAGTATTAATAGTACTGAGGTTGACTCGGTTATTCTTACAAATGTAAACAACAATTTATCACTGGGATACAATTTGACATTGGGAGAAGATGAACCTTATGTACTGTCTTTTGTGAGTTCATTTCAAAATAGTAATAGTATCCAATATGACACTCTTGTCACAGGAAATACCACAACAACATTTCTGACATCTATAACAATTAACAAGATTTTGTCTCTTCATAATTTGACACTAAACTTCAATTATCTTTCAAACAGTGGAAACGTTCAAAATAAAACATTCACTACAAATTTAAGTCATCAGTTCTTAACGAAATCGAAAATAAACTTCAATAATTCGATTGGTTTCAATCGGATAGATTTTGGTTCATCACCCATATATCAATTAATACTGTCAAGTTCTGTCACTTACGACCTTAATAAAAAAACAAATATGTCTCTAGACAACAGATTAGATTTCAATAATTCGAATAAAAGATTTGAACCCTTTACTTTCTTTTCTAACATCAAATTAAATTATAACTTTTAAGACAAGTCAGTACCAAGATTTTAATGATCGCGGATGACTATAATTCAATTTCCTAATACCAATAATTAAACTTCATCACCAAAGCTCTATTTTCCGAACTA
>JAHDCZ010000102.1:6750-9890 GCA_020629615.1 Saprospiraceae bacterium | reverse complement strand
CCGATAAAGTATTCAAATCGTTGAGTCTCTGATATTTTATTTTCATTGTCAAATAGAGCCGCAAAAATAATTCTTGATTTCAATATTTTATTTTGCGGTGGCATCCAGCGATAATTCAATGAGGTATTTGCAGGATTGGTAGGGATCAAAGAAATTAGATTTTCATCCAAACTTGCATTGCTTATGTTTATTCCTTGATTGTAAATCATCGAGTTTTGGTTTGGCTCACCACCATTTGTAGTGTATCGCAGTTGATATTGATCATCAAAAGAAAATTCTAATTCAAACGTATCGTTATAAAAACCAGATGGGTAGTTGGCCACAATCTCTTGGCTTTCGCCGAATGAGAAAGTAAGAAGAGTAATGGATAATATGAAAACTGATCTCAGGCTCATCCTTTTTTTAGGGACAAGAAGTTTGTTTCTTTAAAACGATTTGTTTAGAACTAAACTGCATTTTTAAAAAATAACTTCATCCGTTAACAATTTTTCTATTTCTAATATATTTTCTTTATTGGTAGCGAAATCAATCATCGCTCTTCTGTTTTTAGGCTGACTTTCTATGAAGTAATCATAGTTGTTCTCATTTACTTTTTCTAGAATGATATTTATCACCTCTCCTGTAGAATTCCAACTCCATCCTTTCTTTAATGTAATTTTATCTTCTGTTGACACGATTGTTGATTTTCGAAAACGTGTAGATCTGGAAAGTCGGTTTTTGATTTCATCTAAATCTAACTTTGAGTTAATAGATTTTGATTGATAGACATTGATTGATTCATTGTTCAAGGAATGGAACCCCATTCTTTCTAATTTCTTTTTATGCAAGAAGTATTGTAAGATAATTGCCAATATGGGATTAAGAATCATAATAAAAATAAGGATGTAAACATTAACTATCCCTCGTGCAAAATAGTAATAGATTGCAAAGACCACTGTCAAGACTAAAAGTAAGTGTCTAATCATTTTTAGATAGGAACGAAGTAGTAGATTCATCTTTTCAATTTTATGTTATTACCTCACCACCTCCATACGATCCTTCAATCCCAAAGAATACAACAAAGTGTCAATCTCAAATTCTTCCTTAAACGGATTTTTAATGACCAACGAAGAACCATTTTTGATTTGATACCATCGATCAAGAAACGAGGCAAATTCTTTAGAACGAATATGTCCATCTCTATACGCCTCATACAAAACATCAAAGTTTTTCTCGCGTAGCTCGACGGATTTATCATGTTGTATGATCTGAAGTGGCGCTCTTCTAGCATCACTAGAGTGCATAAAACGTGAAGGATGACCATGCATCTGTAGAAAGCGATCTATTTTAGCTTTATGAATTTTTTGGAGAGAATCAACAGAAAATGAACTCCGTTTGTATTGCTGCGAATTAAATCCATAGCCTTGAAGCATCTTGGTTTGGGTTGTCCTCGCTTCTTTATCCATGGTATACATATCTCCTAGAAATTTTGATTGTAATGTATCATGAACCAGTGCTTGAATTTCTTTTTCAATATCCTCCGGACTATTCCCGCTTGACGGGGAATTACATGCAAATATTAAAGCAAAGAAGGATACTAATAAGAAATATCTATACATCAGCTCATTCAAATTAACAACAGCCACCACCTGGAGTACAGCTGTTGCTACCATCTCCAATTAAAGAAAATTCCACATTAGATTTAGATTCTGGAACACAAAGATCAGGTGCCAGACAAGCCGTTAGTGTCGACTTTAAAATAAATACACCATCTTGATGAGCTAGTTTGTATTTTCCAATGGTCGAACTTTGATATTCGACTTCAATATCCAAATTGCCCATGCCCAGTGTTTTTTCAGAAAGCTCGATAATGCTCAATAATTTTCCAGGCTCCAATCGATGATCGGTATCATCTGCATTCCACAATTGGAAATTGGCCACTTTTTCAAAGCGTCTTGTTCCTCCACAATCAATAAAATCTTTAGTGACGATTCCAACCTCAGTGACATGAAAATGACTTGGGACTTGACTGCCATCTTCGAGTTGAAATTTTAAGCTTTCTGATGTTTTTAGAATTTCTTTTATTTCTTGAATTGTCATATTATTTTTCTTTCGGTACAAAAATACAGATGATGAAACTATTGGATACTCAACTGTTTCGTTTTTATCAAAGCGCCTTTTTTATTATAAAAGCTGATAGAATAGTTTCCAGATATAAAACCATTGAGATCAATAAATAGTTCTTGACGCGAACTTTTTAAACTTCTATTTGCAACGATTTGACCTAAAGAATTCACCACGCGTAATTGTTTGGCTTGTTTAGGAAATTGTACCCGAATAGATTCAGATGCTGGATTCGGATAAATAGAATATTGATCTTTAACACCAGTTTGTTCTTTGATCGAAAGAGCTTGGTCAAACATCAAGGCATCATATGCATTAATCCTTCCATATCCGAAAAAATTATCAAATCCTGGAATGTCTTCCCAGGCTTCACCTACCTGATCTTCTGCAGTTTCTCTGATGATTTCTCGGACTTCATCGGGTGTTCTTGACGGGTCTTGTGCAAGAAGCAAAGCACACAAACCAGTTACTAGAGGGGTGGCCATGGAGGTGCCCCCATAGTAATAATTATAATTGTCATTATCATTATTATCTAAGCAGTAAATGTAATTACCAGGAGCAACCACATCTATGTGATTCCCAAAATTGCTACCCGTTTGAGAATCACCCCATACAAAGGGATGGGATCTATGATCATCGGGATCGGTAGAGCCAACTGCTATGATTTGTGCAATCGCGGCAGGGTAGGAAAGAGTATTATTATTGTCGTTAGACATGCTCGCAACACTGATCGCACCTTTATTATGAACATATTCAGCGGCACTTTCCAAGAGTTCGGAGAATTGATTTCCCCCAAGTGACATATTCAAAACTGAAGCACCTTGATCTACAGCATAAGCCATGGCTCCTGCCCACCAAACGTATTGTCCAGTACCGTTATCATCTAACACTTTGAGTGGCATAATTGTACAATTCCAATCCACACCGGCATAACCTGTAAAATTATCTCCCTTGGCGACCGCGATACCTGTCACGGCTGTCCCATGTCCATCGACATCATTGGGACTGTTATCATCATAGGCAAAATCCCAACCGTA
>JAHDCZ010000102.1:0-6650 GCA_020629615.1 Saprospiraceae bacterium | reverse complement strand
CATGTCCATCGACATCATTGGGACTGTTATCATCATAGGCAAAATCCCAACCGTAAAAATCATCATTGTAACCATTATTGTCATTATCCAAACCATCATTGAGTTCAGCAGAATTGGTATAGACTCTACCTGCAAATTCTGGATGGGTTCTTTTAATGCCCGAATCTAGGAAAGCAACTATAATATCTTTGTCACCTTTTTCAATATCCCAAGCCAATTCCATATCAATATCAGCATCTTCAATAGCAGGATGTAAAGAAAATGTGCCATCATTGTATAGTGCGTATTGGCGATTAAAAAATGGATCATTAGGTATTGATTCATTCGATGCTGTGATCCCATGATGGTATCCGATATAGTTGGGTTCGACATATTCAAAAAGATCACTTTGCAAAAATGTTCTCTGAAGATGTTTTATATCTTCATCTTTCTCAAAATGAATAACAAAAGCCTTTAATACATTTTTAGGTGTAACGGATTTGATTTTTTTGATCGGATACCGAAGTTTTAAGTCGTCTAGAATGTCTTGTCCATAACTTAGTTGAACATCACTTTCAAAACGAATGACCTCAATTTCATCTTTAAATTTTACGACTAGTTGCCTTTCGGCGAAAGCCGGAAAATCTTGAGCCACTAATTGAAAGAATAGAAAACCCATGAATGTAGTCAGCAAAAATGATCTCATTTGTTTTTCTTTATATATTATTAAATAATTATATATGAAAAATATTTATATCAATGTCCCGTATTGGAAGTTTTCTGCATCATATCTTTTCCGATAAGGCGTATAGCAATTCTTCCGATTGTCAGTCCTTGCACAACGATTGAAAATACAACCACTATATAAGTAACGCTTAGGATGAGCTCTCTGTTCATTTCTTCAGGTAAACTTAATGCCAAAGCAATCGAAATACCACCTCGTAATCCTCCCCAGGTCATGAGCTTGGAGGTATGTGGTAAAAATTCCAGTCGTTTGGAAAATATTTTAACAGGAATGATCAGGGATAAAAATCGAGCAAGCAAAACCAAGAATATCATGATGACTCCAGCTAATATGAATCCATTTTCAAAATTCACAATCAACAATTCTAGCCCAATGAGTACAAACAACAATGCATTCAAAAGAATATCAACCAATTCCCAAAACTTGTCAACAAATTCTTCAGTAATGTGAGACATTGAGGTGTCCCGAAGCGTATCATGCCCTACGATTAAACCTGCGACTACGATTGCCAGAGGGGCAGAAAGATGTAAATAATGAGCCAATACATAGCCACCCATCACACAAGCCAGCGTAATCATGACTTCGATTTCGTAATCATCAATGGATTTCATTAAGCGATATGTCGCATAGCCAATGATTCCGCCAAAAATGATTCCACCAAATACTTCTTGACCAAACAAAATCAAAATATCATTAATTCCTCCACTTCCATGACCGGAGGCTGATCCACCTGCAATGCTCATGATCGTTAAAAATACAACAACTCCGACGCCATCATTAAATAAGGATTCCCCAACAATTTTGGTTTCAAGTTTTTTGGGAACACCTGCTTTTTTCATAATTCCCAATACGGCAATGGGATCTGTAGGAGTGATAAGCGCTCCAAACAAAAGGCAATGAATGAATTGTACTGGATATCCTAAAAAGCCAAAGGTATAAAAGCTAAATATTCCAACTAAAAAGGTGGAGCTTAGAACTCCTACGGTCGCAAAAACTAAAACAGGCCACCGCTGAACTTTTAGTTGATCAAAATTGGTGTGTAGCGCACCAGCAAATAGCAGAAATCCCAGCATAACATCCAGCAAAACTGTTTTAAAATCGATTTCACCAATGAGTCGTTCTGCAAATTCAAGGAGTGCAGGATTGATGGATTTACTCAGAAAGAGGCCCAATGTAAACACGATGGCAATGATCATCAAACCAATGGTGTTGGGTAGTTTTAATACTCGAATATTAATATATCCGAATAGGGCAGAGAGTACAATCAATATTGAAGCGATTACAAATAAATCCATAGCTAACCAATCTTTTTACCAATGTAACAAATATTGTTTAACTCTATATGAATTAATTGATTGAATAAACTGTTGTTTTACGAGTATATCTTTATTGACAACCAATTATATATTATTATTTATTTTAATATAATTCTTTATAAGTGTAAATAGATTCTTATGAATGTTTTGGAAATGATTCAGGATTGGATTCCTACATTTTTTACTGTTCTGTTTGTAATTGCTTGCTATTGGGTGGTAAAGTACTTTATGGACAAGCAAAGTAATACTGGGAGTTTTTCGATCATCCGTACGATCGTTTTGTTTTCTATTGCTTTGATTGGTTTCATTTTTATTATTCTCTCGGTACCTATGGATGAAGGCATCAAAGGACAGATTACAAGTTTATTTGGAATTGTCATTTCTGCTGGGTTGGCTTTAAGTTCTGCGACATTTATTGGAAATGGATTGGCAGGAGTTATGCTGCGTGCCGTAGATAGTTACAAGGCAGGAGATTTTATTGAGGTGGATGGAATATTGGGTAGAGTTTCGGAGAAGGGTTTGTTACATACAGAAGTCCAAACCGAAAACAGAGATTTGGTTACCCTGCCTAATCTTCACTTGGCGACAAATCCTGTTCGAGTGATCAGAGCTTCTGGGACTTTTGTGACTGCTACTTGCTCGTTGGGATATGATGTAAATCAGAACAAGATTAAAGAAGCTCTTTTATTGGCTGCTGCCAATGCTGGCTTAGAAGATTCTTTTGTACATATAATTGAGTTGGGTGATTTCTCTGTGGTTTACAAAGTGTATGGATTATTAAAAGATGCTAAGACCATGATTAGCGCAAAGTCGCGTTTGCATGGCTGTATGTTGGACGCGCTTCATGAAAGTGATATAGAAATTGTTTCTCCCTCGTTTATGAATCAACGACAAGTTGGAGATACTATTTTTATTCCCAAAAAAGTCAGGAAGAATGAAATCGTTGAAGAAAATGAAAAAGTAGAACAAAAAGTATTTGACAAAGCAGATGAAGCAGAGACTATTGAAAAGAGGGTAGAGTTTATTGATAGTATCAAAGCAGAGATCAAAACTTGTCAAGAGGATTTGCTGAAGCTCGAATCCGAAGAGGACATTAAAGCGATGAAAAATAGAATCTTACGACTCGAAGAAAAGCGGGACAAAATACAAGCGCGACTTAATGCCAAAATGGAAGATTTGAATAACAAAAATTAGATTGTATCATCGAAACATTTCTGGTAAGACTCTTATTGGATTTGCCTTTTCGTAGGCTGCGCCGATTTGTAATAATTTATCCTCTTGAAAAGTCTTTGCAATAAAAGTGAGGTTTATCGGTTCCCCATTTTCTTTGTATCCCATTGGTACGGTCAATGCTGGATATTTTGCAACTGCGGCGTAAGCGGCATGATAGTTATTGAAGGATAGAATCGCGTCTAATCCGTGCTCATCCATCGGTGTATCGAAAAAACGCCGACCTTCATTTTCTAAGTTGGATTTGATCGTATCTAATTTTTCGGAGCTGGTCTCATCGACTAAAATTCCTTCAAACAATGCTTGTCCATATGGGATACGCATGGTGGTGTCTTCTAGATTGAATGTCACAATATCTGACAAATTATGAACTGTTAAATCTGGATTTCCAAATTGAGAAAGATAGTCCGGTAGATCATTTCTCATATCAATATTTAAAATACTTAAGAAGCCAGGGAGTTTGATTTCTAGAGGATCAAATACGGAAATTTGTGCACCATTTTCTTTCAAGATATTAACGGTCTTTTTGTAAATCTCATTATTTTCAATTAGGGAAGAATTTGCACCCAATCGTATTCCGTTCAGCGTTACCTTATTAATTTTCTCTAAATAATTTATATCGCTCGGACTTCCATCCATTTTGTCATCCAAAGGATCACGACCTGTCATCGCTGATAAAAGTATGGCATTATCGCTTACATTTCGAGTCATAGGACCCGGTGTGTCAAGTGTAGAAGAAATGGGTACTATACCTGATCGGCTCAATAATCCGATAGTAGGTTTTAAGCCCACGATGGAATTTTGACTAGAAGGAGACAGGATCGAACCGGATGTTTCTGTTCCCACTGCCGCGACGGCATAGTTGGCTGCCATTGAGGTACCACTTCCAGCACTTGATCCCCCCGTTTCAAATTTCATCCTGCCGTAAGGATTTAGACTTTGTCCTCCAATCGCGCTGTATCCCAATGGACAACCACTGCAAATAAAATACGCCCATTCGCTTAAGTTGACCTTTCCGAGAATAATGGCTCCTTTAGATTTTAATCGATTAACAATAAAGGCATCATCCGTTTGATTATCTTTTAAAACGAGTGCCCCTGCTGTCGTCGCCATGCCTAAGGTGTTGATATTGTCTTTTAACAAAATAGGCATCCCGAAAATAGGGTGCTGATTCTTTGCTCCAATTTTATCACAATATTTAGCTTGAGTGATGGCATTTTTATTAAGTGCAATAATGGCATGCAAGCTGGTGGAAGGATTGTTTTCAAATTTTGCAATACGGTATAAATACCATTTGGTTAATTCTTCATAACTCAATTTTCCAGTACGGATCGTTTCTTGCAATTGTAGAATATCCTTCTCTAAAATGTGTGGTTTAAGTCGTTCGTAATCTTGATCCGTAAATTGTAACAGTTCTTTTTGAAGTGGTTTCCATATTTCGTTTTTATCTGAAAATTTTGATTGAATTAACTTGTATTGCAGTCTTGGATTCTCATGTTCGGCGTTGGCTTTCAGTTCTGAGGTTTCGTCATAGCCAATCCATTGGGGTAAACTTTTGTTGGCACAATCAGAGAAAAGTAATAATAGTAGGCAGGCAAACAAAAAAGTTGTCAATCTCATTCTTTACTAATTATGTTCTCCTAAAATAAAGAAATTTTTCGTCTTGTTTTTCGATTTACTGCCTTTCGGCGAATGTTAACGTATAAAGCTTACATCACCTTTGAATGTTTCTATGTTTTGATTGACGTGTCGCACTTTAATTAAATAAACATAGACACCTTGTTGTACTGCTTGACCCTTGAATGATCCGTCCCATCCTAAGTTTGGATCGTTGGGTGGGATGTCAATGGCTTCGAAAATCTTTTCTCCCCAACGATCGAAAATGTACATTTCTTCAATGCGCTCCAGATTTTCATTTCCAAAGACTGTGAATTTGTCATTGCCATTTTGACTGGAGTTTGCACTGATAATATTTGGTATGTACACTTCAACAATGATCTCATCAATTTCAATCAACAATTCGATACTTGCACTCGTGATACAACCGTTGAGGTCAATGATTTCGATCGTGTAGGTTCCAGAGCTATTCGCTGTCAATTCTGGATTCAAACAATCGTTACAATCCAAATCAATATCTGGAGTCCAAGAAATACTTTGGATACTATCTTCGGGGATCGTTGTGGATGCATTTAAAATAGTACTCTCACCGAGTTGTAAGGTGATTTGGGTATCTAAATTTACATCTGCAACTCCTCCTTCAAAAATTATAGATTCGACGGAAGTCGAACAGCCATTATTATCAATAATTTCTATTACATAACTGCCCGGACTCAATGGTGCAAAAAATGGGCTCGCTTGGAATTCACTCCCATTGATCGAATACAAGTAAGGTGCCTCTCCGCCAATCACATTTTCTACGGAGATCATGCCGTCACTTTCGCCAAAACAACTCACATTGTCGGAGCTTATTAATGCGGTCTCAGGAACTTCCAGATTAGTGTACACAAATACTGTGTCGCTCGATTCACATTGATTAATTGTATTTAAAACGTTGATGATATAAACTCCTTCACCCTCCACTTCTGGATTAAGTCCAGTGTCTCCATTTAATATTTCGCCACCGCCCAAACTTATCCAAGAGATTTGATAATCGTTTAAATTGCCAAGCAAAGTAGCTTGTAAGTTTGTATTAATTTCTTCGCATCCTAAGTAAATATCAGCACCCGCTTCTATGTTGGGTAGTTCAATCAGACTTTCAACAAGCACAGAGTCAATGTTGGAACATCCATTCATAGTATCGATGAGTTCTAAGTAGTACAAGCCTCCATTGAATATTTCTAAGCTGTTGATATTTGTGGAATCAATAATGTTTTGATCTTCATCGTACCATATATAAATGATATTATCCCCAACTTGAGAAGCTGATCCATTGATGGTTACAATATCATTAGAGCAATTTATGGTATCAGGATTTTCTAAACTAACGAGTGGGTAATCCTGAATGTCAGTGATTTCCAAACTAGCATTGGCATCACAACCATTGAGTGTATCTAATGCGTTTAATCCAATCGTACCGGCCTGAGTCATACTTAATTGGGCTCCATCAATTTCAACGTTGTCAAATGTCCAAGTGTACACCACATTGGTCTCGACTTCAGCGGTTAGCGAAATGCTCTGAACAACACAATCGATGAGATTGCCTGGATTAGCATAAATTATAGCCAAAGGCTCATCAGTATTTTCGATTACTTCAACGGCATCTAAGGCTGATGAGCAATTATTGATAGTATCCGTAAGTTGAAGAAAATAGCTGCCTAGATTTTGCGTATAAAATGAATTTTCATTGGTGATCAAGTTGCCATTTTCGTCCGTCCATTCGA
>JAHDCZ010000101.1 GCA_020629615.1 Saprospiraceae bacterium | reverse complement strand
AAACGCTGGTAAAATTTTCTCATTTTTTTTGTTTTAATGTTCATCTATTTTTAATTAGATATCCATTTTTGATTTTATACAAAAAATCAAAAAATTATAAATAACTGTATTTCAATGTTTTATGTGTAAGTAAAAGGATATAATACAGAAATTGCTAATTCGTAATAGAATAAGGCAAACATTATACCATTTTTGAATATGACTTGGTTTTCCTTACCTTTCAGTTAGAAAAGTTTCATTGTGAATCAAGCTAAACCTTCATATTGTCTAAACTGCAAAACCACACTTTCTCCTAAAAGCAATTATTGTCCGAATTGTGGTCAAAAGAATAAAAGCTCTGTACTATCGATTCGTAGATTGATATTGAGCACCTTTGCAGATTTTTTAAATATTGATTCTAAGTTGTGGATGACTTTAAGAGATATTTGGATCCCAGGGAAACTTAGTTTAGCTTATGTCGCGGGAGAAAGAGAAAAGTATATGAAGCCGGGTAGATTTCTCCTAGTAACTGCACTTCTATATTTTGCCATACTTGTTTTTAAATTAAACATTAATGATAACGACCTAAGGTCAAACGATATCTATAGTCAAGTAGCCATAGAGAACGTGCGATCAGAAATGGATTCTTTAGAACAGGTATACCCTATTGTCAATAAGTCTAATCTTGACAGTATTAAAAAACATCTATTTACTTCAAAGAAAGATTCGGCTGATTTGCTTTTATTGAATCCCGAGCAAGTTGTATTCTTCGGAAAATTAAAAAACTACCCTATCCTTAAAAAAGATGTTGCAGAATTAAAATCATCGGATATATTTGAAAAATATGGTATTCACTCTTACTTTGAGCAACTGGCTTATGGTCAATTCTTCAAAATCTATAAAGATCGGGCCGGAGCTTTAAAGTTTGCCGTTGGTAATATGGCGTGGACTTTTATTCTTTCAATTTTTCTGATGGCATTCGTTAATAAAATCCTGTATATCAGGCATGGAATGTATTATGTTGAACATGTGATATTTTTCATTCATTTCTATTCCTTTTCGTTTTTGATCTTTATTCTTTTTGGTGGATATCGCATTACTGAAGGTCAATCAAGTCAAATAGAACTCGTACCGATTTCATTCCTAATCATAAGTATTTTCTTCTTTTTGGCATTAAAGAGATACTATCAACAAGGAATAATAAAGTCTGTACTTAAAGCCTTGATTATATTCTGTGCCTTTTTTCTGGTCATCGGAAGTATGGCACTGCTGATACTCACTCTGAGTGCCTTTTTCTTCTAATTTCTTAGGGTAAAATGTCCAGAACAGTATAATCTATTAAAATCTAAAAATTCTTAATCGAATAGCTCTGGTGGAATTAGAATACAAGTTTTATGATTCTATCTCAAAAAAGATATATATTTAATGTTGAGAATCAATGAATTATCTTTTGAGAATCGAAAAAGATCTTACAAAATTGTATTACAGTATCGGTGAAGTTGCTGACATGTTTGATGTGAGTAAGTCATTAATTCGATATTGGGAGTCTGAATTTTCGGCTTTAAAGCCTAAAAAAAGTCGGAAAGGGGATCGTCAATTTACTGTAAAGGACATAAGGGTATTGGAAAAGATATACACATTGGTTAAAGAGCGTGGTTTTACACTCGAAGGAGCCAAGAAGGAATTGAGAATTAAAAGAGTACAGCCAACAACCAATGAATCGATTATAAATGATCTACTTGACTTACGTCGAAAAATAAGTAAACTCAAAGATTCATTGTAATTACTTCCAATTTTCGACGCTTGCTATCTTATCACAAAGCTGAAAGTCCTCTTGCTCATTTGAGGCAATGATCAAAGTCCTTCCGTGATTATTTCTATGTAAAAAATTCCAGAACCATTTACGGGCATCCTTATCAAGAAAGGAACTAGGCTCATCTAAGATGACCAATTGACTTTTTGATAAAACCGCAAGCCCCAACTTGACTCTATGTTGCATCCCGGAAGAATAATTTCCTAATAATTTATCATGATCATAATTGACCTCCAAAAGATCAAGAAAATCCCTTGTATTCAATGGCTGGTAAAAAGGCTTAAATTTTTGATGAAAATCCAAGAGTTCTGCAAGATTAAACTCCTCGATGGTGCCGATGTAAGGAGCTGCGTAATTTAAGTATTGATACACTTCAGAATCCGAAACCACCTCATCCTGAACATAATAACTAATATCACCAGAAGTTTTGGACAAATGTCCGCTAATGATTTGAAGCAAAGTTGATTTACCACTTCCATTCGCGCCGCTAATTCCTAAACTTTTTCCGGATTCTATTTCTAAATTGATTCCCTTTAGAATATAGTCATAAACATATCGTTTGGAAACGTTTTTTAAGCAAATGCGCATAAAAACTAGCTATTTCTAAAACCTCTCATTACCCCACGATCAGCAGCGGAAATGAAATTTAAAATTTTATCTCGTTCTGGCGTTGCCTTAATAGTCGCTTCGATTACTTGAGCTGCTTGATGTGTATTGTACCCTTTGACAAAAAGAATCCGATAAATATCTTGAATGTGATTGATTTGCTTATTAGAAAAACCTCTTCGACGTAAGCCAATTGTATTTACACCAACATAAGACATCGGTTCCCTTGCGGCCTTTACAAAAGGCGGAACATCCTTTCTCACCAATGAACCACCACCAATCATTGAGAAATCACCAATCTTAACAAATTGATGAACAGCTGTAAGGCCTCCTAGAACACAATGCTTTCCAATTTCAATATGTCCAGCCAAATTCACATTATTGGCTAAAATTGATTTTTCACCAATGATACAATCGTGCGCTACGTGGACATAAGCCATTAACAAACAGTTATCCCCAATTTCTGTGGTATAATTGGCTTTTGTACCTCGATTAATAGTGCAGTATTCACGAATTATAACATTGTTTCCAATAGTTAAAATAGACTGCTCGCCTTCGAATTTTAAATCTTGAGGAATACCACTGATTATGGCTCCTGGAAATATTTTGCAATTACTGCCGATTCGTGCACCATTGAAAATTGTGACATTGGGTCCTATCCAGGTACCTTCACCGATTTCTACATCTTTTTCAATGGTTACAAACGGTCCGATTTCAACTTTCTTTCCAATTTTAGCACCAGGATCAATATTTTGTAAATGAGAATTATCCATTTGTTCTTTTAATTATTTGAGCTGTTAATTCACCTTCAGAAACGATATTATTGCCAACGTAAACCGTTCCTTGCATATGCACAATTCCTCTTCTGATAGGCGAAAGCAACTGCATTTTGAGCACCATTGTATCACCAGGCACCACTTTTCTTTTAAATTTTACATTGTCCATTTTAATGAAATAAGTATCCCATTTTTCGGGTTCTTCCACACTAAACAATGCTAATATCCCTCCAGTTTGTGCCAGAGCCTCCATCTGGAGGACACCAGGAAAAACTGGATTTCCTGGAAAATGACCTTGAAAAAAAGCTTCATTATTGGTCACCGTTTTGATTCCAACAACCATATCCGATTGAATTTCCATAATACGGTCCACCATTAAAAATGGATAACGATGAGGCAGATATTTTTTTACCCCTTCTACTTCCAAAACCGGCTCATGATCCTTCGCATAATTCGGCATACCCTTCAACTTTCGCTGCTTTACATATTTTTGTTTTAATATTTTAGCGAAAGCAACATTGGCTGTATGACCTGGTCGATTAGCAATAATTCTTCCTTTAATCGGTTTTCCTATTAAAGCCAAATCTCCAATAACATCGAGTAATTTATGGCGAGCTGGTTCGTTTCCGAATCTTAAATTTGATCGATTTAATACGCCCTTTTCTATTTTTAACTCATCTTTATTTAACTTTTTAGCCAAGTGTCTCATCTCTTCTGGACTCATCTCGCGATCCACTATCACGACAGCGTTATCTAAATCTCCTCCCTTAATTAACCCACTGTCTGCCAAGGCTTCCAATTCGTGCAAAAAAACAAAAGTCCTACAAGGAGCAACTTCCTCCTTATAACTTTCCCATCCTTTCATCTCGGCAAATTGAGGGCCAAGAGTGTCGGAATTGAAATCGATCATTGTAGTGATTTCAAAATCTTCGGCGGGCATCGCAATCAGTTCAGTACCCGTCGCAGGATCCATATATTTAATTACTTCATCAATGACGAAAAACTCTTTTTCTTCTTCATTATCTTTCAAACCTACTGATTCTAAAGCTTTGTAAAACTCTATTGCACTGCCATCCATAATTGGCATTTCAGGACCGTCTACTTCAATTTCTAAATCGTCAATACCCAATCCCGCGATAGCTGAAAGCACATGCTCTATGGTTTGTAAGGTATGTTCTCCACTTTTTATGGTCGTACCTCTTTGAGTAGAAACTACTTTATTGACATCAAGAATGAAGCTTATTGGATCATCTAAATCCGTTCTCTGAAACCGAATTCCCTTTTCGGAGGGTTTAAAAGTTAAGGTTACTTTTTTTCCTGTATGCAGCCCAACACCACTTACACTGATATCTTTTAATATGGTTTTTCTTTTCATTCTTTATATTATAACAACTAAGTCTTATCGTTCAGTTGTTTGAGTTGTTCTTCTATATCACGCAATTTTTTTGCCATGTTTGGCAAATTCTTATAAACTGCATAAGATTTTAGATAGTTGGTATATTCAATGGCTGGTGTTCCATACCACTTGGAATTTTGTTTTAAATTTTTGGAAATACCACTTTGTGCCTGAATCTGGACACCATCAGAAATATTTATATGTCCTGAAATCCCGGCTTGCCCGCCAATCATAACACACTTACCGATTTTAGTACTACCGGCAATCCCTGCCTGGGCTGCTATGGCAGTATGATCGTCAATGATTACGTTATGAGCTACTTGGACCAAATTATCTAGTTTAACCCCATCTCCTATGACCGTAGAACCCATGACCGCACGATCGATACAAGCGTTGGCTCCAATCTCTACATCATTACCAATGATGACATTCCCTATTTGATCTATTTTCTGATAGGATCCTTCGTTGGATTTGGAGTAACCAAAACCATCACTACCTATTACAGCATTGGCGTGAATAATAACATTATTACCAATTACACAGTTTTTGTAAATCTTGACACCGGGATGCAGCACCACTTGATGGCCTATCTTCACATTTTCTCCAATATACACATTCGCGTAAAGCGTACAATTTCCTCCTAAATGCGCTCCTTTTGCAATCGAACTGAATGGTCCTATGTATGATCCCTCCCCAACAGTGGATTCCTCATGAACAAACACTTGTCCTTCTTTTACCATGGGACGATCTTCTTTCTCGCCTCCAAAAGTCTTCAACAATGATGCTAGGGAAGCTCGAACATCATCCACTTTAATTAAAGTTGATTTATGGGATTGTGCCGGTACAAAATCATTAGGTACCAAAACAACCGAAGCATTGGAAGAATACAAAAACGACTCGTATTTCATATCAGCTAAAAAACTTATCGCACCATCTCCTGCGTCTTCTATTTTCCCAGGATGGGAAACATATACTTCTGGATCTCCTAAAATTTCTCCTTTTAATAAAAGGCTTAGTTCCTTCGCTTTAATTTTCATACCTGCTGCAAATATAGAGATTAAGGACTGAGTACAATGTAAATAGTATGTAACTTATTGCAGCAATCCAAAAAATAAACGTATCAAACACTATCTTTGTTTCTCGAATAGGTAGTATGAAAAAAGAAATCATTATTGGAACAAGAGGAAGTAAACTTGCACTTTGGCAAGCAAATTTTGTAAAAGATGCTCTAAAAGATTTGGGACATACTGTTCACATCCAGATTATTAAAACTAAGGGGGATCAAATTCAGCACCTATCGTTTGACAAATTAGAAGGAAAGGGCTTTTTTACCAAAGAACTCGAAGATGCTTTGTTAGAAAATGAAATTGATCTGGCCGTCCACTCCCTCAAAGATATGCCTACGGTTAGTGTACCAAACTTGGTATTGGGTGGACTTTCCTATCGGGAAGACCCAGCCGATATTCTGCTGATCAACCCTCAGCAATCAGATGAGACGAAACTCCTCAAACTGAAACAAGCAGCTGTAGTAGGTACCTCTTCCGCACGAAGAAAATCTCAAATAAAATCCCTACGCCCAGATGTAACATGTAAAGACATCCGTGGAAATGTACCTACTCGAATTCAAAAATTAAAAGATGGTGAGGCGGATGCCATCTTATTGGCTATGGCAGGCATCAATAGATTGAACATCAACTTGGATGACTTGATTGCGATTCCGCTTCATCCTAATGAATTTGTTCCAGCTCCGGGGCAAGGCGTTATGGCATTCCAATGTAGAGAAGATGACCTTGACATCCGAAAGATATTGCTACAATTGCATCAAGAGCAGGTTGCAGATTGCACCAATATTGAACGAAAAGTTTTACAAAAAATGGATGGTGGTTGCCAACTTCCGCTAGGGGTTCATTGCACCAAAGACGCCAACGGTTTTTATCATGTAATTGCCGCAATGCAAATCGGAACAGAATTAAAAAAAGTAAAATATTCACAAAGCACCGTTGCGGGGCTGGCGGATAAAGTATATGATCTCTTAAATGATTAAAAGAATAAAAAACTAAACTTGAAATATCTAATTTTCGATAGTACCCCAATTGGTAAACCGCATTCATACAAAGCACCATTTTCGGATACATTTAATTGGCCAAGAATTGCGCACTTGTCTTGGATTTGTTTGGATGATGAATTCAAACCCGTCAAAGATTATGATTGCATCATTCAACCGAATGGTTTTGAGATGAATGATGCCGTTGCTAAATATTGCCGCTTGGAGTTGAAAGAAGTGGAAGAAAAAGGAGAAAATTTAGAAGATGTCCTAGATACCTTTGACGAGTGTATTCAAGAGGCGGAATATATTTTTGCCCACAATCTCGCACTCAACGAAAATGTTCTTGCCGCTGAATACCTGCGTAAGAGCAAAAAGCATCATTTATTCCAAGCAGAACGGTTTTGCTTGATGCAAGAAGCGACATGGTATTGCAAAATATCTGATAAAAGAGGTGGATACAAATGGCCTAGTTTAAATGAATTGCATGCAGTACTATTCAATCATAAATATTCCCCGGCCGGAAATGCAAGAGCTGATGTCATTGCTGCTTCACGCTGCTTTATAAAACTTATGAAACTTGGACAACTTGAAGACTGCTTTGACGATTAAATCACTTTTTATTTCTCGTAATTTGAGTCAACATTCCATTCTTTTTCAATTAAAAGATGAAGGAATGGAAATCTACAATCAGTCCCTTATTGATTTTAGTATTATCGAAAATGAGCAATTCCCAGATTTCGAATGGATATTTTTCTACAGTCGAAATGCCGTTAAATATTTCTTTGAACAAAAGGTCAATCAAAACAGAGACTTTGGAAAAAAGCGCTTTGGCGTAATGGGTACCGGATCACAAAAAGCTCTATTGACTTTTGGCTTGGAAGCCGAATTTGTAGGTAGAGGTGAACCTCAGAAAATTGCAAAAGATTTTTTTCAATTGACCAAATCCGATAAGATTTTATTCATTCGCGCTAAGCAATCAAAACAAAGTGTTGAATCTTTCTTTGTTGAAAAACAATATGAATCCATCGCCGTTTACGATAATGTAGCAAAATCAAATCCTCAAATCCCATCTACGGACGTCGCAATATTAACAAGTCCACTCAACGCAACTGGATATTTTATCGGTGATAACACAAAAAGCAAAATCCTTATCAGCATGGGAACTACCACCCACAGTTATATCTTGGAACGCTACCAAAGAGATAGTTTGATCCCCGAAGAATCCAATGAAAAAGAACTACTAAAAATCATTCAAGGATTATTGTCCAAAGGCTAAGAACACATGACAAATAAAACTATCTTTATTGAAGATATTTTTAAACCATGACCACTAGCAAAAAAGCAAAGAAAAAAGCAAAAAAACTAGCAAAGAAAAAATTGGAAACTCCCAAGAAAAAAGGATTTTGGAGTACCAAAAACTATCTTTTGGCTGCTTTGTTGGTTATCGTTTTGTCAAGCATTGCATTCTACCCTTCTTTAGACAATCACATTGTCAACTGGGATGATGATCGTAATTTTTATGAAAACGAGTTGGTCACTTCCATCAACGGAAGCAATTTCTGGAGTAATACCACTAAAATTTTCAAAACCGGAATTATCGGAAACTACAATCCTTTGACCATTTGGACTTTTGCCTTAGAGAAAATGGCATTTGGGATGGAAGACTATTCTAAATGGCACCTCAACAATCTTCTTTTGCACCTCTTTTGTGTTTTTCTAGTTTTTAGAATCTCATTGCTCTTGGGTTTAAATACGACTTCTTCCCTGATCGTAGCGGCATTATTTGGGATGCACCCCATGCGTGTTGAATCCGTTGCTTGGCTTACCGAACGCAAAGACGTCTTGTATGGAGCGTTTTATTTATCTGCTATTTTCTACTACATAAAATATCAAAAAGAAGGAAGAAAAAAATCCCACCTTGCTTTCATCACCATACTATTTGCGCTCTCACTTTTTTCTAAAATTCAAGCGGTTAGTTTGCCCTTAAGTTTTTTAACCATTGATTATTTAATAGGACGGAAAATAGAATGGAAATTAGTTTTTGAAAAATGGTATTTGTTTTTAATGTCATTAGGATTTGGACTTTTTGGTGTTTATATGCTTCGGGATTTTGGATCATTGGAAAACACGGTCAACTACCCGCTTTGGCAAAAACTATTTGTGGGCTCGTGGTCATATATGATATACATCGTCAAATCAATCATTCCGTATAGAATGGTGCCACTCTATCCTTATGCTCCCCAGATGCCCGCATACTTTTATCCTAGCATGTTGATTTTACCCCTCACACTTTGGGGTCTTTGGAAGGCATATTTAAAAGATTGGAAACATGCAGTATTTGGCATTCTATTCTTCACTGTAAATATTATTTTCCTTTTACAAATATTAGGTGCTGGACAAGGATTTTTGGCGGATCGATTTACTTATATCCCTTACTTTGGTTTGTTCTTTTTATACGGCTATCTCATACAACAATTACCAAGCTACTACCCTACTTTAAAAAAAATCGTCATACCTGTTAGTGCGTTAGTACTACTCATTTATGGAGGGATGACTTTTAAACAGTGTGGTATATGGAAAAATAGTGAAACCCTCTGGACTCATGTTTTAAAATACAACCAGAACATTACCTTACCCTATGGAAATCGCGCCAACTTCTACCGTGACAATGGCCAGCCCAAAAAGGCCTTATTGGATTATTCTCGAGTAATTGCCTTGAAGGGAAATGAGCCAGGGCCATTCAACAGCAGAGGTAGATTATATTTTAATTCGAATAATCGAGACACACTTTTACTCGCTTTAGCCGATTACAATAAAGCAATCGAATTGAATCCCAATGATGCAGAATATTATGCCAATCGAGGCGCCACACACGCAAGATTAAATCAACTCAATCAAGCGCTTACTGACCTTACCAAATGTTTAGAAATCAACCCAAATCATAGCGTAGGATATCTTAATCGATCAGTGATTTATAACAATGCGGGCAAAACAGATTTGGCCCTAGCGGATATTACTTCATATCTCAAACTCAATCCGTACAATAGTGATTTGTGGTATGAAAGTGCGCGCGCCAAGCGGATTTTAAATCGTCCAAGCGAAGCCATAAGCGATTACAACAAAGCCATACAATTAAATCCTAAAGGGATGTATTATTATGAGAGAGCTAAAACATATTCTGTATTAGGTAATAAGACCTTGGCAATCCAAGATTTGAATGTTGCCAAACAAAAAAGAATACGTATTGATCCTACAGTAGAAGCCCAGATCCATGGCAATTAATCAGCCTCATAGTATGTGTTTATAATATTAATCGCGGATGTAAAACTATTTGTTAAAAGCTTGGAGAAATTGATTTA
>JAHDCZ010000100.1 GCA_020629615.1 Saprospiraceae bacterium | reverse complement strand
CATTGACATACATTTGAAAATTATCACCTGGACTGACTAAGGTATCCATGTTTTCCAAATAAACTCCCGAAGAGTATTCCTTCACTGCTTTTGACTTATCAGGGCTACAAGCATTGAAGATAAAGAGCATGCATAGGGTGCACGCGAAAAATAAACTTATTTTTTTCATGATTTCGTTTTTCTAAAAATAGCAATCATTTAAAGAAATAAGGTACAGAATCGACAAGAATAAGTTTTGGTTCGACCAACAAGTTTCAAATAACTTAAGGGCGGCGACAGCATAGTTTTATTTACTTTTATGATAAAAGCAGAAATTAAGATGTACAATTTCGGAATTGCAATTCATGGTGGTGCGGGAACCATCTTAAAATCAAAAATGACTCCTGAAAAAGAAAGGGCATATAAGGATGCCTTGTCAATAGCTTTGGAGGCGGGATATGCGCGACTTTCGTCGAATGGAACCGCATTACAAGCAGTGGAAGATGCCATCGAGCAATTAGAAAATTCTCCTCTTTTTAATGCTGGAAAAGGTGCTGTCTTTAATGCAGTAGGACAACACGAAATGGATGCAAGTATCATGGATGGAAAATCATTACATGCTGGGGCTATTGCAGCTGTTAGAAACCTAAAAAACCCGATAAAATTGGCACACAAAGTATTGCTCCATTCAGACCATGTGCTACTGATTGGAGATGGTGCTAGACAATTTGCGAGCGCCTTTGACATTGAGTTTGAATCCGACCAGTACTTTCATGATGAATTGCGATATCAGCAATGGCAAAAGATTAAAGGTTCCGAAAACTTTCAATTAGACCATGCTCGGGAAGACAAAAAATATTTGGGCACTGTAGGAGCCGTTGCCCTAGATCAACATGGCAATCTAGCAGCTGGAACATCCACAGGAGGAATGACCAACAAAAAATTTGGTCGTGTAGGTGATAGTCCGATTATAGGTGCTGGAAATTATGCCAACAATAATACCTGTGCCATTTCCTGCACCGGTAGCGGTGAATTTTTAATGAGAGCTTCAACCGCTTATGACATATCCTGTAGAATGGAATACAAAGGATTAAGTCTTGAGGACGCAGCAAGGGAAGCTGTTATGGATCGTCTAACTCAAATTGGTGGCGATGGTGGAATCATTGGAATTGACAGACAAGGTAACATCACCATGCCTTTCAATTGTGAAGGAATGTATCGCGCGAGTAAAAACCAACAACAAACTGTAATAAAAATTTATAAAGAGTAATCACATATTCATTCGGCGAAAGCCAAAAATTACTCAAAATCGCTTTCTAGTGCAAGAACCTGTACTTTCTTTTCATCAATTTCAAACTGATCGCCATTTGCCAAAACATGCACAGTCAAATTTGACATACTCATAGGTGTACCTTCTTCCAAAATTTCGACATTATTGTGAGTCAAACCACTAGGATCAAAAATGATAACCATTCCCGATCCGATCACTTTAAAACGATTGCAATTTTCGATAATCATCCCAGTATCTTCCGCTAATCCAACTCCCAACAAATGAGGATGTAGAGCAACCGCCTCGGCTAATCGACCAAATCGACCACGTTGAATAAAATGAGAATCAATGATAAGTCCAGGTATAAACTTCATCCCTTCTCTCATCAAAACTGATCCTTTCAACAAGGCTTCAGAACTGCTACCACCAGCGATCATTTCACTAGACATCGCCATTGCTCCGGCACTCGTCCCAGCAATCACAATGCGATCATTTTGAAAACGATGCTTTAACAATCTGTGCATTGATGTGTTGCCAATGATATCCGCTATTCTAGATTGATCTCCACCTGACATCATAACACAATCCGCTTTCTGAATATGTTCCATGTTTTCCTCACTTTCAGCTTCGACAGATTCACGAATATCTAAAACAGTGACATCTGTACATTGCAGTCTTGCAAATGCTTCTAAATACATTTTGCCTACTTCGACAGGAATACGAGAAGCCGTCGTGATCACCACAATTTTAGCATCCAAACCTCCACTCTCGCGAACTACTCGACTCAATATACCATCCTTAACAAATGCCCTTGATGAAGCCTCTTCTGGATCAGCTCCTTTGTCTTCATTTCCCCCAATCGGTATCAAAATGCCCTTAAAAGCCATAATCTTGAATTAATTTTTGTGCAAATTAAACCTTTAATTATCGAAAAATCATGCCTTTCGTTATATTTAGTTGTCGATGAATTTTCTTTTAACAAAACGAGAAAACAATGAGAATCCGAGAAATACGTGCCATGCGCGGCCCAAACTATTGGTCAATAAGAAGACACAAGTTGATTGTAATGACGCTTGACCTCGAAGAGTACGAACAAAAACCAACGAATAAAATAGATGGGTTCTTAGAACGACTGAAAACAATGTTTCCGGGAATGATGGAACATCGTTGCTCAGTTGGTACTGCTGGTGGTTTTTTTCAACGGGTTGAAGAAGGGACTTGGATGGGACATGTCATTGAACATATTGCCTTAGAAATCCAAAGTTTGGCCGGAATGGAAGTGGGTTTTGGTCGAACAAGAGGTTTTGGCGAAGAAGGCGTCTATAGTGTTGTTTTCAGTTATCTGGAAGAAAAAGCTGGACGATATGCCGCCAAAGCGGCCGTACGAATTGCCGAAGCCTTATCAGAAGCCAAAGAATATGATCTCGAAGAAGACATCCAAGAAATGAGAGAAATAAGAGAACGAGAAAGATTGGGACCGAGTACCGGATCCATCATTGAAGAAGCGGTCAGTAGAGGGATGCCTTGGTTGCGATTGAATCGTTATTCCTTATGTCAAATTGGCTATGGGGTCAATCAAAAAAGAATTCAAGCGACCGTCAGTAGTGATACCAGCAGTATTGGAGTAGAAGTGGCCTGTGATAAAGAAGACACCAAACATTTATTAGAACAAGCAAATATTCCTGTACCCAAAGGTGAAATAGTACGATCAGAACGAGGCTTAAAAGATGCTGTCGATTACATTGGTTATCCGCTGGTTATTAAACCTATTAATGGAAACCATGGTCGAGGAATTACAATCAATATCCAAAACTGGGAAGAGGCAACAGAAGCATTGGCTGCCGCAAAAAAAATATCGCGAAGTGTTATCGTAGAAAAATATATTATCGGCGATGATTACAGATTACTTGTTATTGATTATAAGCTTATAGCAGCGGCAAAACGTACTCCCGCTCATGTTGTTGGGGATGGCAAATCAAGTATTCAAGAATTAATTGATGAGATCAACAAAGATCCTCGTCGTGGTTATGGTCATGAAAAGGTACTAACCATGATTAAAGTCAATGACATGACAGAAAATATTCTACAGTCTGAGGGCTTGACAACTGAAAGCATCTTAGAAGAAGGACGAATATTGAATCTCAAAGATACGGCCAATTTAAGTACAGGAGGAACAGCTACAGATGTTACCGATATTGTTCACCCAGAAAACATATTTATGGCAGAACGCATTGCACGAGTCATTGGATTAAATATATGCGGTATTGATTTAATGACTACCGATATCTCAAAGCCTGTATCTGAAACCGGTGGAACGGTACTCGAAGTCAATGCTGGACCAGGTTTTAGAATGCACCTAGCTCCTACCGAAGGATTGCCTAGAAATGTAGCCGCTCCAGTTATAGATATGCTCTATCCTCCAGGATCAACAGCTAGGATACCAATTGTCGCCATTACAGGAACCAATGGTAAAACCACTACCACTCGCCTCATAGCTCATATGGTTAAAATGATGGGACACAAGGTGGGATATACGACTTCGGATGGCATTTATATTCAAAATCATATGCTCGATAGAGGCGATTGCACAGGACCTGTCAGTGCCGAATTTGTTTTAAAAGATCCAACCATCGATTTTGCAGTATTAGAAACTGCTCGTGGTGGATTGTTACGAGCAGGATTAGGTTTTCATCATTGCGATATTGCAATCGTAACCAATATAGCTCCTGATCACTTAGGAATTCGTGGGATTAATACGGTCGAACAAATGGCACGTTTAAAAGGTGTTGTTCCCGAAACGGTTCTTCCTGATGGCTATGCCATTCTAAATGCTGATGATGATCTCGTTTATGATATGCGTAAGAATGTCAATTGTAATGTCGCGCTATTTTCGATGGATGAAAATAATCCTAGAATTCAAAAACATATGGCCAATAACGGGCTATCCGCAATTTATGAAAATGGCTTTATCACCATATGCAAAGGTACTTGGAAAATGCGTGTGGTAAAAACGGCCCATGTCCCGCTAACTTTTGGCGGCAAGGCTCGTTTCATGATTCAAAATGTATTGCCAGCTACCTTAACAGGATATATCAGAGGATTTGACTTACGTGACATAAAGGTTGCCTTAGAATCATTCATCCCTTCAGCTTCACAAACTCCTGGGCGTTTAAATTTATTCAAGTTCAAGGATTTTGATGTCCTCTTAGATTATGCTCATAATGCAGCAGGAATGGAAGCCCTAGGCAAGTTTATCGAAAACTTAGATGGCAAACCAAAGGTGGGTATCATTGCCGGCATAGGTGATCGTCGCGATGAAGATAATATGGGCATGGGCAAAATGGCCGCCGAAATGTTTGATGAAATCATCATCCGCCAAGACAAGCACCTAAGAGGTCAAACTGAAGAACAACTAATTGCACTCTTGATGGAAGGCATCAAACAACACGATCAAGATATTCCTGTTAAAATCTGTAAATCAGAAAAGGAAGCCATCACCTTTGCGATAGAAAACGCAAAACCGGGTTCGTTGATTACCATGTGTAGTGATGTGGTTCCGGATGCTTTAAAATTGGTTCAGGATTTTAAGGAGAAGGAGGCGCAGGAATTGTATTAAAAGATAAGAACTTTGTTCTCAACAACATGTTCTTTGCATAATGTACGCAAGGCTCCAGAAGGGATATTTCATCTTAGAGATCTTTCTTCTTGTTTGAAATAACAAGTTTCACAATAGCTGCCTCCACCCCTCCATCCCAAACCCAAGGTGGGGATTGTGAACCACTGATACTTTCTTGGGCAAATATTCATATTCGACGGAAGTCAGATACAAACCATCTGGATAAAACGGAACCATATGCTGTTCATGAATCTGCTTTTCAAAAACCGATTTAAAATCATCCAGGCTTAATTGCCCATTGCCAATCTGAATCATCTTGGCTGTAATCAATCGCATCATTGATCTCAAAAAGCGATTAGAATTGATCTGTAATCGAAGGCGATTCTTTTTTTCGTTGGTATATAATTTTAGAGAACGAATTTCACAAATCGTGGTATTATAAATTTCAGGTTGCTTACACAAAGATCGAAAATCATTTTGCTTTTCTAAGTAGTATACAAACTCCCCCATTCGACGAAAGTCAAGAACAGGTCCATGATACTCAGAACTAAAACCACTTAAAAACGGATCCTTCTCCCAATGAATGAAATAATCATACTGACGATTCTTTGCATCATGTTGGGCGTGAGCATTGTTACCTACTTTGAGCAATTGATGAACAACAATATCATTGGGTAACAAAGAATTCAAACGACGTACCAAATCAAAATTAGGCATCTCATCAATATCAATATGGGCATAATATTGTGAGGCATGAACTCCAGTATCTGTCCGACCACATCCTACACAATTAGTATGTTTGCGAAGTAAGGTAAACAATGCTTCTTCTATAAACTGTTGAATCGAACTAGCGGTCTTTTGTCGTTGCCACCCATGGTAGGAATTTCCAAAATAAGACAGCTCTAAAAAATATCTCAAATCTATTGCTTTGACTGATCGGCAATGTAGTAATTTTTAGTAATCTTGTGGCCTTATTTTTATTGAAGATGGACGCCAAACAAGAATTAATTACTGCTTTTCAACAGAGTATTGATGAAGATACTTTCGTAAAACTAAGCATCACTAATCCTCGTATTAGTTCGCAGGACTTAAAAAAGGTGACACTCAAACTTTTTTTGAGACGCGAACAAAAAATATTGCAGTGGGTCTTTAGTCATGAAACGCAAGACATCACGCGCAGTTTTGCCATCGAAGATGCAGAAGACAAAATCTTGGATTTATTAGAAAAAGAATTTTTAAGTGCTAGTCTTCTTACTTCCAAAAATGACTTTCATTATCGATCAAATATTAAAGGGTCGAGCCATCTCTCTAAGGGAAAAGCAAGTGTTACTACAATACCTGAAAGAAAACACGATCATCAAAAAGAAGATCGCATTACCAATAGAAATTTTTTACAAGGTCTTGATATTTTAGATCACAGAGGTCAAATCAAAAAAGACAAAGGCTCAAAACTGAAACAGATTCAGAAATTTGTCGCCATTGTAGAAGGATTAATCCGACAAAACAAAAATCTTTTTAAAGATAATGATGCGCAAGTGCTCGACATGGGTTCAGGAAAAGGCTACCTGACATTTGCGCTGTATGACTTTTTAGTAAATAAACTCAAGTTTACCGCACAAGTAACAGGAATAGAACAACGTAAGGATTTGGTCAAACTGAGTAATAAAATAGCAGTCCAATCTGGATTCAATGATCTCATTTTTTCTCAAGGGACGATTGCAGATTGCAATATTGAAAATCCAGATATTTTGATGGCATTGCATGCCTGTGATACTGCCACAGATGATGCAATTTTCAAAGGCATTCAAGCGGGTGCCAAGATCATTATCTGTTCTCCCTGTTGCCACAAACAAGTACGCAAATCAATGTCCGATGAAGGCTTGCTGAAATCCATCAAGACTCATGGCATTCTCAAAGAACGCCAAGCAGAAATTGCGACCGATGCCATTCGTGCCCTTCTCTTAGAATCAAAGGGATATGAAACCAAAGTCTTTGAATTCATCTCTATGGAGCACACTGGTAAAAACTTGATGATTACTGCCGTTAAGAAAAAGAAAAATGATCCCCCACATCAATATCTGAAGGAAATCGAAGTCATAAAAAATACTTTGCAAATTAAAGATCACTACCTAGAAACATTGCTTTATCATTAGTACTCGTATCTTCGAGTTCATTTTGACCCATGAAGTTTGAAGATTATAGAATCGCCCCAGAATTAAAAAAGAGCCTGGCCAAGTTGGGTTTTAAAAGACCGACTGACATTCAGTATAAAGCCATCCCGAGCATTCTTAAAGGCGAAGATGTTCTTGCCATCGCTCAAACGGGCACTGGTAAAACTGCGGCCTTTGCGATTCCGATTATCAATATACTTCACAACAGAAAATCATCTAAACGAAAGGACGGTATTAAATGCCTGGTCCTTGTCCCTACGCATGAATTGGCGATCCAGATCACAGATGTCTTTTTAGAAATTGCAAAACATACCAAGGTACAGTGTTTTGGAATATATGGAGGGGTTGATCAAGATCCCCAAATCCATAAACTAAATAAAGGTGTTGATGTGTTGATTGCGACTCCAGGTCGAATGTTTGATCTGATTAGTCAAGGACATTTGCGGACAGAAAGAGTGGAAGTTTTAATTTTGGATGAAGCGGATCATATGTTGGATTTGGGGTTCATTAAAGATATTCGAGATTTGCAAAAACATTTGCCTAAGAAAAGGCAAACACTATTTTTCTCAGCTACAATTAATCAGAAGATTAAAAAACTAGCGTATTCTCTTGTAAGTAATGCGATCAGAATTCAATTATCCCCCAAAGATCCTGTCGCAAAAAATGTAAATCATGCCGTGACTTTCGTCGAAATGGATCATAAACGATTCTTTTTGGAACGTGTTGTCAAAGCAAACGAAAATGCCAAAATCCTATGCTTCGTTCGCACTAAGGTAAGAGCTGAAAGAGTCAAAAAAGCCATGACGCGAGCCGGCATCGATTCGGAAACCTTGCACGGAGATAAGGATCAAAAAAATAGACTCGAAGTTCTGAACCGGTTTCGATCTGGAGAGTCAAAATTATTAATCGCCACTGATGTTAGTGCTCGTGGTATCGATATACCAGATGTAGAGATTGTTATCAATTATGATATGCCTGACATAGCAGAAAATTATGTCCACCGTGTAGGTAGAACAGGACGTGGCAAAAACAAAGGTGATGCTATTGCATTTTGCAGTGAAAGTGAAATTGATTTATTGTCCGAAATTGAACAGTTCATCGGCAAGCGAATTACGATCTTGCAACTCGATAAAATAGATTATAAATCAACTCTAGAATTAGCGCACGAACATGACAATGATTATAGAGCATTAATGAAAGAGGTTGAGGCAAACAAGCACAGAAAGAAAAAGAAGAAGAAAAAGAAATGAACTCAAGTTATTCGACAAAGCTGATTATATCGCTTTTTTTATTTTGCCTTTCGGCGAATGTTTATAGTCAAGAAATTACGCCCGAAGAAATAATTGCTAAATCCATTGAATTGCATGATCCTGATTCCAATTGGTCAAAACTAAATGCAGACATCAATATCAATAGTCTCATTTACAAAGATGACCGAGTGGATACCACTGAGCAAGTCTTAAAAATGGATTTGTATCATGGCTTATTTGAAATGCATTACCAGCGAGATGGTCAGATGATCAATCTTCACAAAGATTTACATACCTGCTATGGCAACGTTGATCATCCCGAACAAGTGGATGAGGCCTGGCTGAAAAAAAATAAGGTCAATTGTGAACGAGCGGAGATGTTTGATTCTTATTACCGATATCTTTTGGGAATGCCGATGAAGCTAAGAGATGAAGGAACCATTATCGACCCCGTCGTAATTGAAGAAGATTACGATGGAGTAAAATATTATATCATCAAAGTGACTTACGAAAAAGAAGTGGGCTCATACACCTGGTTGTTTTATTTTAATCATTACACCTATCAATTAGAACTGTCACAATTTTCCAAAGATGGCACGTTTAATTCAGGCGAGACCATTGAATACGGCAATTACCAAGATCACCAAGGCATGAAATTAACCGGTCAATTGATTTGGTATGATATTCCAGATCACAAGAAAATTGCCGACGAGAGAATTGAGTATAGGTAATGCCTATGATTAGAAGAAAAGATTTGAGGTCTTACTAGAACTTTTGAGAGCATTCTATTCCTATCTGATTAATTTAGATTCTTTTGTCGATGAATGTTTCGACTATAGTAAACGTTATAATATCGATTAGTTTCCGTTAATAGATTATTAAGATGTCCTTGAAAAAAATAATCCTCGTTTCTACTGTTTTGGCATTTCTAACCTCGTGCATTAGTAGTTCACCAAAAGGATTATATTCAAGTACACCTTACCACTCAGATGACATACACTATTTTGCAAATCGGAATTTAATATTTTATCCAAATGGCTTTTTTAAATTTTCAAGCTTTACCGATATTGTTTTTGTTAATAGAGATTCTGCAGGGTATTTAAGCCCTTGTAAAGATGATGCATTTTCTGAAAATGGTATACGCATCCAAGGAAAATATCAAATTAAGAAGGACTCTCTATTCTTATTTCACAATCAGCCATCTAAAGAATTCCCTTCTTTTATCGACATTAAACTTTCTGACTCTAGTAAAGTTGAAATGCTTGAAATAGAAATTCTTATCCAAGAATTCAATCAGAGTACAGACATATTCGAACCAATAAATTATAGAGTTGAGTTCTGTGATAAAAACTTTTCACCATTACACGTAGAACAAGCTGATCTCAATGGTAAATGTAGATTTAATATCGAAAAGAATAAAAAAAACAAATATTTATTAATTGAAGGTTGGAATAAACACATCTTGAAATTTGAAGTGAATACTCTGTTTAATCATAAGACATTTATAAGAGACAAGAGAGCCGTTTTCTTTTATCAATTCGATGATCTCGATACCTTTTCGTATGAAATTAAAAATAAGACTTTATCACTTTTGGGAAATAATGAAGAATATCGATTTTACAAACCTACTTACTTAAAAAAGAGTCTACCAAGCTACCTTAAAACTTCAAGAGATATCAAATGGTACATTCCCCTTTTGGA
>JAHDCZ010000099.1 GCA_020629615.1 Saprospiraceae bacterium | reverse complement strand
TCTGTTTTGAATCCTGATAATTGTTGCTTTAAGATTGCTGAAATTTCATCTGGTTTAACGCCTACCATCTTTTTTATTTTTTAATTTGAACGTTTACTTTTAATATGCTTTAACATAGTCATTGCCTACAAACTCCTTTTTAAGTTTGTTTAATTGATGCAAGACACTTGCATTATATAATTTATCTCCTATCTCGATTACAAACCCACCTAAAATACTTGGGTCAACGACTACTTCGAGATCGATACTTTCTTCTGTAATATTACTCTTTAAAAGAGTTGCCTTAATTTCCGCCAATTTCTCTTCGGACATTGGAGCCGCAGTAGTGATTTTAGCCGAACTAATTTTCTGTCGAGATTTATATTGCGTGATAAAAGAATCTGCAATCTCAGGAAGATATTCTTCTCTACCTTTTCTCATAATAATACTAAAGAATCCATCGGTAATCTCGTCTAGCTTTCCATCAAATAAGACCTTGAAAATTTCGATTTTCTTAGATTCCTTGACAATTGGGCTCTTTAATAAAAGATATAAATCTCTGTTAGAAACCGCTTCTTTAAACATCTTCACATTTTCCAAAACAGTATCAACAGCATTTCGCTCAACAGCGAGATCCATTAATGCTTTGGCGTAACGTGAGGCTATAGTTTGTACTGACATAATAATTAGCTTCTAAAAGAATCTTAGTTTAAGTTGATTTCATCTACTAAAGAAGAGACATATGAAGATTGAGCATCTCCACCACTTAATTCTCTCTTCAATATTTTTTCTGCGATTTCTACAGCCATTCCTCCAACCTGATTCTTCACTTCTGTAATTGCCGCTTTCTTTTGATTCTCTATTTCCAACATTGCAGAAGAAGTTATTCTAGAAGCCTCTTCTTTTGCTTTTTCTCTCGCTTCGTTAATCATCGCATTTTTAGCTTCTTTGGCTTCCTTGATGATTGCAGCTCTTTCTTCTCTAGCCTGAGCCAAGAGTGCTTCATTTTCTGACTTCAAATTTGCCATTTCTAATTTTGCGTTTTTGGCTTCGTCAAGGGCAGATTGTATATCATTTTCTCTTTTCTTCAAAGCTTCTGCTATTGGTTTGAAAGCAAATTTTCCAATCAACAACCAAAACAAAATGAAGATAATTGAAGTCCAGAACAATAATCCGAAGTCTGGTCTTATTACATCAAAGTCTGCTAAAAAAAACATTATAATTATTTTAAGTTTTTACGTTTTAAAAGATGGAGATGCAACCAACCGTTACATCGTCCATCTATTTCATTTTCAATAGTTTGGTTCTTATTTTACTAAGAAACACATAACGATTGCAATCAAAGCCGCACCCTCAACAAGAGCTGCCATCAAGATCATGTTTGATCTGATATCACCAACTGCTTCTGGTTGTCTAGCGATTGCATCCATAGCTTTTGCTCCGATCGTTCCGATTCCTAAACCAGCACCGATCACTGCAATTCCCATTCCTATTGCTACAACTGAACCTGTCATAGTATTAATTATTTAATGATTAAAAAATGTGCTCTCGCACCTTATTCTTTCGATCTCCAACTTAATGGTGATCGTCGTGTTCTTCTACCGCAGCCCCGATATACGAAGCTGTCAAAATTGTAAAGGCAAATGCCTGAATAAAGGCTACCAACAACTCTATGGACATCATAAACAAAGTCAATAAAGTTGATGCAACAGCCGTCCCATAACCTCCAACAAGATTCTCACCCAATTCTCCAAAAATAAAAATCAAACTCACAAAGATGATCACTACCATGTGTCCTGCTGTCATATTGGCAAAAAGACGAAGCATAAGAGTCAATGGCTTGATAAAAATCCCAAGAACTTCCACCGGAGTCAAAATTGTTTTAACCCATGCAGGTGCTCCTGGCATCCAAAGTATATGTTCCCAATAGTGCTTATTACCATTCATATTTGTCACAATGAAAGCCAATATCCCAAGTACCATGGTCACACCTAAATTTCCAGTAACGTTTGAGCCGCCAAAAAATGGAACCTGCCCAAACAAGTTCAAGCCTAGGATAAAAAAGAACAATGCCATTAGAAATGGCAAAAACTTCATGTATTTATTTCCTAAGAATGGAATAGCAACCTCATCCTGAATAAAAACAAACATAGTCTCCATAAAAGATTGCTTTCCTTTTGGCGCCATACCTTCTCTTATCTTGTATTGCTTCGCCATTCCTAAAAACAACCATGACAAAAAGAGAACCACCAATATCATTGAGGCAACATTCTTTGTTATTGAGAAATCATAAAACGATGTAATTCCGCCGCCAAATAAACCACCATCAGCGGTACTTTTTGCTTCTGTTTCATACATCTTGTTTCCAACACAGACATACGACTTTTTATCATGATGAATAAATCCATTAATAACAGGTTCTCCTTCTGGAAATCCAGCATCTTTCACTCTTCGGATTGATCCACCATCTAAAACATAACCATTGTATGCTTTTGAACCGTCTCCATGTCCAATCGTTTTGAACTTAAATTTATTAGACATGAACACATCCCATCCTTTCTTCGGAGCATATAAAATACAAGGCAATGGAATTTGCAATGGTCCTATACTATACACATTGGCATCCGCAATGTGATGAAAAGCCGTTTCACCTGGATCAAATTCTCCATGATGATCTCCTCCACAAGTTGGAGCATGCGAGTGATCTCCGCCATGAGCACTATGGCTCTTTTCTCCATGATGGTGACCGTCATGACTACCATGATTATGTCCATCATGCGCCCCGTGATCGTGATTGTGACCACTATGATCGTGATTGTGGCCATCTCCTTGATGATTGTGATTGTGGCCTTGTGCTCCAAGCGAAATACTCAAGACAAGACTGAAGAAAAATATTTGTAGAAAGCGGATCATGCGTACCTATTAAATTTCGCCACAAAGGTAGCTATTTTAACAAGTAACTAGTTCCGATTTTTAAGGTTTTTTGCGCTTTTCAGCGAAATAATTTATAAAAAAAACTATTTGTAATCGATTGATAGCAAATAAGGCCAAAAAGAAACATTGACTTTCCTTTTTCATACAACATCGGAGAATTGCCAGATCATAGAATCGTAAAATAAAATAAGGGGAGTACAGATCCACAGAAAAGAAAATTTGTATAAAATTATCTTTAATATGAGTCTAGACTCCCCTCTATTTTTCTTCCGCTTTTCGCGAATAAAATAATTTATCTTGCCACAGCCGTAGCTCTTTTTTCTCTTATGACTGTCACCTTAACTTGCCCGGGATATTGCATCTCATCCTGAATCTTCTGAGAGATCATGAAAGCCAAATCATCAGCAAATGCATCCGTCACTTTATCCGACTCTACAATCACTCGTAATTCACGACCCGCCTGCAAAGCATATGCTTTTTCGACGCCATCGTAACCCATCGCGATTTCTTCCAGTTCGTTAATACGCTTCAAGTAACTTTCCATGATTTCACGACGAGCGCCTGGTCTTGCTCCGGAGATTGCATCACAAGCCTGAACAATCGGAGAAATAATGTTCGTCATTTCGATTTCATCGTGGTGGGCACCGACTGCATTCAAAATAATTGGATGCTCTCTATGCTTTTCACACATTTGCATTCCCAACAATGCGTGTGGTAATTCTGATTCCTCTTCGGCTACTTTACCAATATCATGCAATAGTCCTGCTCTTTTTGCCATTTTGATCTGCTTGGAACTCATTCCCATTTCAGCTGCCATAGCGGCACATAAGTTGGCCGTTTCCATAGAGTGCTTTAAAAGGTTTTGTCCGTAAGAAGATCTGAATCGCATACGACCGACCATTCTAACCAAATAAGGATTCAGCCCATGGATATCTAAGTCAATAACCGTGCGCTCTCCTATTTCTACGATTTGCTCTTCCAATTGTTTCTTCACCTTCGCAACAGTTTCTTCAATCTTGGTTGGGTGAATTCTTCCGTCAGCCACCAATCGTTTCAAAGACAAACGACATATTTCTCTACGTATCGGGTCAAAACTTGAAATAATTATGGCTTCCGGAGTATCATCAACTACAATTTCAGCTCCTGTTGCCGCTTCTATCGCTCGAATATTACGTCCTTCTCTTCCAATGATTTGACCTTTGATATCATCGGATTCTAGATTAAAGACGCTTACAGTATTTTCGATGGTATATTCAGCACACATTCTTTGAATTGTGTGAATGACAATTTTCTTTGCCTCTTTGTTAGCATTAATCTTAGCTTCGGCGATATATTCTTTTTCAATAGCCATTGCATCTGTACTAGCTTTGGCCTTGACTGCTTCTAGTAATTGCTCTTTGGCTTCAGTTTGAGTCAGCTTAGAGATAGTTTCCAAGGTTTTGATTCGTTCATCATTGGCTTTATCGAGTTCTTCTTTTTTCTTGGCCACAATTTTCAATTGCTTTTCAAGATTTGCGCGTATTGTTTTAGCCTCTGATTCTCGGTGTTCCACACCTTCTACTTTAGATTGAAAAGAATCCATTTGTTGTTTCAGTTCCTTTTCCTTCACAACAACATTCATTTCACGCTCTTTCATCTCAATTTTGTGCTCACCTTTGTAAGCCTCATAATCTGATTTTAATTTTGCAAATTTCTCTTTTGCATCCTGAATCTTTTTACGTTTAATTGATTCATTTTTTTGCTCTGCTTGAGTGACAATTTTTTCAGCTTTCGTTTCAGCTTCGTCCGTCATTCTTTTAGCGGTCAACCGAGCTTCTTGGATGGTTAAATCCGCTTTTTTATTCATTTCTTCAACCCTCGCATTCGAGGCTTTTTTAAGAAAGAAATTGGCTATTAAAAACCCAAGGATCAGCCCTGGGAGCAAGCCTATTGCAATTCCTACAATATCCATTATCTGTACTTTTTAAAAAGTAAACAATCTCAGTACACTTCTGCACTGCTCATATATAATAAGAAAACAAGTCTACAAGGAGTTTAGATATATTGATCTAAACTTTTTTCTAAATCAGAAAGTTTTGTGATCGCGAGTGCATCTTCCTTATTTCGCTTTGCTTTGAATAAATCAAAAGCGTAAGTCAACAAAGTCATGGATAAATAATCGGAGGAGTCTTGATTGGCATAATTCATCTGGAATTGATTGATTTTATGGTTAATCTCCTTTTCAATATCTCTAACAAATGCTTCTTCTTCATTTGTAACCTTGATGGGATAGGTTTTCCCAGCAATTTGTATTGATATTTTCTTTAAATCACTCACACCGTCAATTCCTTAATTTTTCTATGCATACATCAATTTCTTTGATGTATTGATCAAGTTCTTCTTTAACTATAGTTATTTTATCCTCATTTCCACTCGCCTCATTTGTAATAACTACACCATTTGATGCAGTATTGTCAGCAATAATCTGATTTAATTCTTGCTTAAGTTTCTTGTTTTCAAGTTCAATTAATTCGTTGTGTTGCTTTAGTGCATCCATCTTTTGGAGCACTTTTTTGACCTTTAATTCAACATGTTTTATTCTATCAATTAAGGTTAGCATTCTACAAATATACACATATGTATACTAACTGTTATCCGTAAACCTTTATTTTCTAATCACTGCACCCAATTGGGATTCAAAACCCTGAATCATTTTGGTCATGATTTTCTCAATTTCTTTATCTTTTAAAGTCCGTTCTTGATTCTCAAAAAGAAAATTCATCGCATAAGATTTTTTTCCTTTTCCTAATTGTTCTTCATTTTTATAAATATCAAACAATCCGACTTCTTTTAGAATCTTTCTATCTGTCTTTTGTGCGATCGCTTTCAATTCTCCAAATTTCACATGCTCATCAACTACCACTGATAAATCTCTTTTGGATGATGGAAACTTACTGATTTCCGATACATACTGCTTTTTACTCACGGCAGCGACCAAACTGGCTACATTAAATTCTGCATAGTACACTACTTCTTTGATTCCCATTCGATTTGACATCTCACCGACTTCTCCAAATCGTACTAATTCATTAGGACCACGGAAATAACGCAATCCAAACTCAAATCGACTATCGTCAAGTTCTTCAACTTGAAATTTTGAAATGCCAAGCAGGCTTAAGATTTTATGCACCTCTGTTTTTAAGTCATAAAAATCCATTTCAGAATTTGAGCCTGGCTTCCAACTTACTGTTTCATTCCCGGTAAGGAAAAGCGTTAAAAATTCCGTTTCTTCATAATCATCAGCTTTCTTGACATATGCTTTGCCCAATTCATAAAGTTTGAGGTTATGTTGCTGTCGATTCTTATTATGTTGCACGGCCGTCAATCCACTCAATAACATTTCTGGCCTCATAATATCCAGATGAATGTTGGACGTATTATTGATAAATACAAAATTTTCAGGATCATATGAATCTAATCCTTCATAATTTTTGGATTCTATCAATGACATATTCATCATTTCATTGAATCCAATATTTGAAAGAAAATCCGAAACTTTATTCTTGATCTGATTTTTATTAGGATAGTTGGTATAATTAATTGTACTCAACACCTTTGTAGGTACAGGGATATTATTGAATCCATAGACTCGCAAGATTTCTTCAACCAAATCTACATCTCTCGTCACATCTGCTTTATTGGTAGGAACCATGACCTTGATGCTTTGATCGTCAACTGGCAAGATTTCCATATTCATGGCTCTTAAGATTTCATGAATCTTATCAGGTGCCAAATTGATCCCTAACATATCATTTACCTTCTCGTATTTCAAATGAATTTCGACAGGTTTAATTTCTTGAGGATAAATATCTATCAGTTCGGAAGAGATCATCCCTCCAGCTAATTCTTTAATAAGGTTGGCTGCTCGTTCTAATGCGTAAACCGTTATATTCGGATCGCTACCCTTTTCAAAGCATTTAGCAGCGTCTGTGCGCAAGAGATGGCGAGTACTCGTTTTACGAATCCACGAAGCATTGAAGTGAGCAGATTCTAAGAAAATATTTTTTGTGTTTTCTGTAACTCCACTATCAATTCCTCCAAAAACTCCGGCAATACACATTCCTTTTTTATCTCCATCACAAATCATTAAGTCTTGATCTGTTAAAGTTCTCTCTTGCTCATCGAGACTTCTAAACTTAGAATCATTGGGTAAAACATCGACTATAATTTTGTTCCCCGAAATTTTATCTGCATCAAAAGCGTGTAAAGGTTGACCCAATTCATGTAATACAAAATTGGTGATATCAACTATATTGTTAATTGGCCGTACATCAATACTGTTCAATCTATTTTTAAGCCAAGCGGGAGATTCCTTGACTTCAATACCACTAATTGTGATCCCGGAGTATCTAGGACAAGCTTTGTGATTGAGGACTTCTACATCGATATTTAAAGTTTGTTGATCCACTTTAAACATACTGACTTCAGGTGTCCTAAGGTCCTCTGTTCTTCCTTCATTCACTCGAAAATAGGCAGCAAGATCTTGGGCAACTCCCAAATGCGACGTGGCATCAGATCTATTCGGCGTAAGCCCGATATCATAAACCACATCATTTTCAACCGGATGTACTTCAGAGGCGGCGGTCCCTGGTTGCCAATGATCATCTAAAACCATTATACCATCATGAGATTGTCCAATTCCTAATTCATCTTCTGCACATATCATACCTTCACTCACTTCTCCTCGTATTTTTCCCTTTTTGATCGACCATGGTTCACCCTCTGATGAATACAAAGTTGTACCCACAGTAGCCACCAAAACTTTTTGTCCTTCTGCGACATTGGGCGCTCCACATACCACTTGTATATCTTCCTCTTGTCCTACATTGACAGTAGTCAAGGATAATCTATCCGCATTAGGGTGTTGTCTGCAAGAGGTAACATGACCCACAACCACTCCTTGCAATCCTCCTTTGATGGATTCTGTACTTTCCATTCCTTCGACCTCAAGCCCTAAAGTTGTCAGGATGTCTCCCAATTCTTTTGGCTCATGATCTGTATCGATATAATTCTTAAGCCATTGGAGTGATACCTTCATATTACATTTTATTTGAGGAGCAAAGATAAGAATTACTCTTTGTTTTTCATGGATCGCAGGTCTCGTTAAATTATAGTTAAATCTAGGCTTTCGCCAATGTTTTAATCGCTCAGTGCCTTATAAATAGTGTAAATTGTACTAAAGAAAATCTGATTTATGAAAACGAATTTTGTTGCAATACTTGTCTTACTCATTTCTTGTTCCTTCATCGGTATGAAGGATAAACTACCATCGGTCGAATTACTTGATTTGAAAGGAGAAAAAATCAATATACAAGATCACACCTCACTAGGAAAATTGAGTTTGGTTAGTATGTGGGCCACCTGGTGCGGTCCTTGTCGTAAAGAATTGAACGCCTACAAAGCTGTCCATAAAGAATGGGAAGAGAAATACAACTTGGAGTTTATTGCTGTTTCTACAGATGGTCCGAAGGCTAGGAATAAAATGAAATCCATGATTGCAACGCAGGGATGGAATTATACGATGCTACAAGATCATACAGGTGCACTATCCACGGCAATGAATGTCCGATCAATCCCAATGTCTTATTTAGTGAATGGCAAGGGGGAAATTGTATACGAACATATGGGCTATTACGATGGTTATCTAGATGATTTGGAAAAGAAGATTAAAAAATACTCGAAGTAATCAACCAATTTTCAAGAAATGGCTGACACTTAACATTACTACCTCATTACTGATTGATGAGTGATATTTTTTCTCTAATTTCTTCAGCAAATTCATGCAAGTAGCTCGGTATGCTTTCTAGTTGGGTATCAATAAACCAAGCTTGTTGAATTCCATCTTGTACATACTCGACGTAAAATCCTCCCCAATCACCACAGTCAGGACAGCCAAACACGTCCTCAGAAGCACTCAATAATTCTTCTGGAAAACTATCTTCCAATCCAGTAACTAGGTTAAATTTTTCCTGACTCAACTTTACAAAATTAAAATTGGTCCCTCGATAATTATCGTTGGTGTCTTCAAATAATTCATCACTGGTTAAAGCAAAGGTTTCAACGCAGCCCTCTCCTAGACATTCTCCATAAAAGTGGCCAAAAACTAAATAATTCTCCGAATCGAAAACAGGATTCTTACTGCAAGAGCTAAGAATTAAAACAAAGAATACAAATGCTAAAAGTGTTAGGTTCTTCATATCTAATTTTTGTAAGGAAAGATCACTTTTATAGACAGCTCTGTATGCTACAATGGTTGGAAATTGTAAAACAAAAAACTAAACATTCTCTAATTGAGAAATTCTATTCTACCAAATGGGCCTCAGCCGCTTGCATGATATCTTTACCGACACCTCCAGTATTTGCAACTGCTACTACAATATGCATATTTTCAGCAATCCATTCACCATCAACAATTTCTTGAATATTTGTAGAAACTGTTCTTGTTAGATTAATTCCCTTCGTTAATGAATTGCCTATCACATCCCCATCAAAATTGGTTAGAATATCTCGAAGAACGTGATTATGTTCATAATCATCAACGATTTCGGTGCCATCTTTTTGAGGATCAATCATATGGCTTTCAGTCAACATTACGGTCAATCTAAATTCACCTTCAGGGATATCTTCTAAAGGGGCAATTCCAACATTCACCGTAAGGTCGCCGTTCGATTGATCAAACTCATGAGAAAAAACAACTTCTACCTGATGAGGTCTTTGGAGTACATCATTCACCAAGCCTTGCCATTCTCCCGGCTTATTATTGGCTAATTTATCCGTTCCTTCGAATAAAATACGATTTATTGCTGCACTAGGTTTTCCTTGCCATGGTTTCAGATATTCTTCTAAATCGATGGCATCTTGATTTTTAAAATCATAGGTACTGTTTGCCAACATATCGGTTAAAAAATTGCCATGAATTGCAACCACCACGACCTGACCGGGAAAAATACTCTTTGCCAAAGCTTCTGCAGTCGCAGCACCCTGTGGACAATTTTGGCATTCGACTCCAGTCAGTTCCTCCAAAAGAACTACTCTATTTGAAACCGGAGCTTCAAAAGGTGGAATCACTACAGGCTTCTCATCACAAGCCGCAAAAGAAAGAAAACATGTTAAAAACAAAATAAATCCTCGCATGACTTAAAAGTTTGATGTTACATTAAATTTAAAACCACTGAAAGCAGGCTCTAAACGACAAATACCCCCAGAGCAAACAACACCCTCTACCTGCTTCACATATCTGAGACCATAACGATTGGCCTTGTTGGTATAATATATTCC
>JAHDCZ010000098.1 GCA_020629615.1 Saprospiraceae bacterium | reverse complement strand
ATTCCAAGGAGTAAAGTTTCCAGTAGAAACTTGATAATTTCCAGATTCAATATCAAAATATGCTTCACCGATAACTCCAAGGTCATAATCAGTAGCATAAACTAATCCTGGAATGTTGAGTACATCAAATGCTTTGGTTTCATTCGTAGCGACCTGCCTAAACATAGCATCTACCACATCTTTTTGAAAGACGCAGTTTTCGGATTTTAAATTTTCTGTCAGTTCCATCAAAGTGTTTTTGGCAAATTCAGCCGTTACGTTTCCATTACCATTCCAATGATCCAAAAGAGTTTGATAGTTGGAAGTTTTGAGTACAGATAATGGACCTGAGATTGATTCCACTTTCTTCATTGGCCACCAAGCCCAACCAATGTTAAGATCCTCTAGAAGTTTTATGGCATCTCTAAACCACACATTAGAATTCTCTCCACTTTCACCCAAATAAAGGGGTACGTTATATTGGTTTTGTAAATCCAGTACCCACTGCATCGTTGCTTTATCATTGTTTGACCAGTACTTATGAGGTGAGTAAACGAGGTTGTTGTCCCAAGGTGGAGTCAATCCTGTGAAGTCATTGGCAAACCAATTGCCTTCAATAAAAATGATATGATCTGGATCTACGGTTCTGATACTATCTGTTACCTCTCGATAGAGATTGCGTAATGCGGTGCCACCAGGAAGGTCCCAATTGGGTTCGTTCAATAAATCATAACCGGCTACCCAATCCTCATTGGAATAACGAGAGGCCAAATTTTTCCAGAGGGCAACCATTTTATCCTTATTTTCCTCACTCTCCCAAAGAGAGGGCTTGCTTGGGTCGTAATCAGAAATCCCGGCATCGTAACCTTGTCCCCCAGGCGCTGCATGTAAATCCAAAATGACATACATTTCATTCTGACTGCACCAGGATATCAAACTATCAGTTAATTCAAAGCCTTTGGTAAGCCAAGTCATTTCTCCCGTTACTGGTTCTTCTTCAATAGGTAGGGTAAATAAATTGTAATGCATAGGCAATCTAACTGAATTAAATCCCCATGATTTTAGTGAATCTATATCGGATTTTCTCACATGATTATTGAGCCAGGCATCATAGAATAATTCAGTATTAGATGCACCAATCAACTCTTCAATTTTAGCTCTGATCTCATGTTGAGGATTGGCAAAACTAGATGTTTGAAGCATATAACCTTCTTGAACCATCCAGCCTCCTAAACCCATTCCGCGCAAAAGTATAGTGTCCTGGTTTTCATTGACGATTGCCTTACCTTGAGTACTTAATCGATGTTGTGCACCAATATTATTGAGCATTATTAGGCTTACGCCGAATGAATAAAATACGATCCAAAACTTCTTCATATCACTAATTCTTATTGGCCAATATCAAATTTAGAGGATATCATTACTAAAGATATCCTCTATGTTTAATTCCTGTTATTAAAGCTTATTGCACTACAAACTTTTTGGTTAACATGCTGTTCTTTGTTCTTACATTCATAAGATAGACTCCAGCTGGAAAATCAATAGTTGTCAATTCAACTTGATGCTCATTTTTACTGGATTGATTGAGAAATACTTGACCCCTTGAATTTAGTACTACTATCTCTTTTGTAGAATAAACAGAAGCTCCTCTAAATAAAACATTTATTTCGTTGTTTACTACGGTAGGTCTAATTTCAAAAAGCTTCTCATCAATGCTTATTTCATTACTACTTGAAGATTCACAACTTCCATTAGATACACAATTTCCAAAACAAGCCATAATCGTAGAATCAGACATAGTAGACGGTAAGAAACGATCATTAAATGCATTAGGATCACCACATTCAAGACCCTCAAGATCTTCTTTACAACTCCAATCTGGACAATTTCCATTTAAAAAAGTGTAATGGCTGGCAAAGCCTTTGGCTCTTCTAGTTGTGAAGGTATAGATTCCGTCACCATCTGGATCAATCATTGGATTATCACCAGGATTTCCAAAGTTTCCTCCCCCGGCAATGAAAATCCCTCCTGGATCAACACTGATCGTAGATGTGTTCAACTCAAAGGTTAAGTCTATTGAATCTAAAACTACAGTACAAGTACCATCCATGTCACATGTCCCGTAACAAGCCATGATCGTAGTGTCAGACATTACCGCTGATAAGAAACGATCATTAAAAGCTGATGGATCTGCACAAGGTAATCCTGCGATGTTTTCTTTGCAACTATAGTCAGGGCAATTTCCATTTGCAAAAGTATAATGACTTACAAAACCCTTTGGTCTTCTTGAGGTGAAGGTATAAATACCATCGCCATCAGGATCAAGCATCTCATTATCACCCGGAGCACCAAAGTTTCCTCCGCCTGCAATATAAATTCCGCCTGGATCGACTGTAATCAATTCAGTATTTAACTCAAAAGTGATATCAATGGAGTCTGTCACGATGGTGCAACTTCCATCCATATCACAAGTGCCAAAGCACGCCATGACTGTAGTGTCAGACATGACATTACTTATAAAACGATCATTGAAATTAGCAGGATCGGCGCAAGGAAGACCAGCTAAATTTTCTTTACAACTCCAGTCGGGGCAGTTTCCATTTAGAAAGGTGTAGTGACTAGAAAATCCCATTGGTCTGTTAATGGTGATGGAATATATTCCGTCACCATCCGGGTCGGATAATTGGTTCTCACCAGGAAATCCAAAACCTGTGCCCCCAGCTATAAAAATACCACTAGGATCAATAGAATTTATCGTAGCACTGTTCATTTCAAACGTAATGTTGACCTGAGCACTTAAACATGAGAAGCTTAGTAAAGCAAAAATAAAAGGAAGGAAAGTATTTTTCATGACATATAATTTGAAATTTATTAAGATAGATAAATTGATTTATTTTTCTAGAACAAAAATATTGTCTACACTTACTCCAGCATCTCCTAAATTTGCCCCTCCACTTCTTATAACAAGATACACCGTAGCATCATTTGGGAACACAAAACTTCCATCTCCACCACCATTACTGCAGGACAGAGCTGTTAAGGGGCCATCAAATGGTTCAGCTCCGCAGCCGTCCCAGGTGTTTAATCCCAATCGAATGCCGCCATCTGTATAATCAAAACCATCAACAGGAGCTGACATCCCTACATAGACCTCAAACCAACAGTCAGACATTCCACTACCCGCTACATCCATTTGGATTTGGTATTCTACATTTGCTTTCACATCCATTGTTTGAAATATTCCTACATGTCCCCAGCCACCTCCTGTCCAAGTTGCTTTTCCATCGCTAATGTTAACTTCGGCACCACCAGAAATAGATAAAATGGACCATGAGGAATCATCATCAAAACTTCCGTTTTCTATAAGGTTGTCTACCTGAATATCATTCTCAATCGATATTGTCTTTCTTGCTATGGCTGTTCCTCCTTCGGTAAAGATTTTAAATTGGACATCATAATCTCCCTGGTTAAAAAAGAGTTTTTCAGCTTCAAATCCTTCTGCAGAAGTATTATCTCCAAAATTCCAATGAGTGTACCAGGTATCAAAGGTGGTTTCTCCAGAAAAGGAGATTAGATTTGGATTTTCAGGATCGATGCTATAAGTGAAATCAATATCATCACTTGTAGGAGCTAAGATTGTCTCTACTTCTTCCGAACCACAAGAAGAAACACCGAACAGTAATACGACAATTAGAAATTGAAAATGTTGTTTTATAGACATCATCATTATTATTTTTTTAACTCTTTGAAATAATTATTAATATCCAGGGTTTTCGATAAGCCTTGGATTGTTATTAATACGATCATTTCCTATCGGCAAGTAATAGTGTCGTTGATCGAAGTTCATTGATTGTGATTCGGCCTGAATCACTTCGTATGAAAAGGTTTCATTTCCAGCATTGTCAATATGCCGCAGTGATTTGATACCTTCCACTTGAATACTTAAGGCTTCTTCTGCAATTCTCCACCTGCGCACATCCCAATAACGTTGATCCTCAAAAGCCATTTCGATTTTTCTTTCATTTCTGATTCTGTCGCGTAAAGCGATACCTGAATAGTTTTCTAATCTTAGATCTTGAGTGAGCCCGGCTCTTGTCCGAATTGGTTCAATGAAATCTCTAGCACTGGCATCCATACCCATCTCTGATGCGGCTTCGGCAGCGTTTAAATAGATTTCTCCTAATCTAAACAAAATACAATCTTGACCCGAGTAATATTGTTGTATTAATAATGGGCTCGATCCATCTGCTAAATATTTTCTGAGATATACTCCTGTCTTAGTTGCATCGGGATGAATTCCCATACCATCTTTTCCTATACCCGTTCCAGTATTGGTATCTAATTCACCATCCCTTTCGGTTGCAAACCAGGTCTCAATTCCAGATCCTTGAAACAAATCATTGTTTGTGAGTAAGGTTCCTTTAAATCTTGGATCACGATTTTCAAAAGGATTTTGAGGATCGTATCCTGAGCCGTTTTCCGTAGGAAGAAGTCCAGTATTAAGCATCTCATAACTGTCCATTAATTGTTTGGAAGGTGACATGCTTGACCCCCAATCAACTCGATAACTATACGGCGTGTTTCTCAGATCATACGAATGACCTTTTTCAAATGGAAGCCATATTTTCATAAATATGGTTTCATCTTCTGTTTCATCAAGGAATAGTTTGTAGTAGTTTTCTGACGGATTGGGATATTTATTGAATAGAGTGTAGCCCGATTCATTAAGAACCAGATTGGAAGCATCCAAGGATTGTTGATAATACTTAGTTGCTTCAGAAGAAGGTATTCCGACCAAACCATCTAAATCAATAGTACCGTATGTTGCAATACTACCTGCATACAATGCTGCACGAGATTCTAAAGATTTGGCAGCCCATTTTCCAGCACGACCCTTCTCTCCTGTCCAGCGATCTGGCAATAGAGAGAATGCAGTTTGAGCATCATTCAGAATTTGATCGTACACTTCTTGTTCGGTATTTCTAGGAGGAAAGTACTCTTCATCGGGTGTGATGTTTGGATCTTGTGGCTCAAGAATAATGGGCACGCCACCATATCGTTTGGCCATAGCAAAATAACAAAAGGATCGCATGAAATACATTTCTCCTAATCGATGATCTCGTTCTTCATCCGATAACACATTCGCCGAAAGGCTTTCAAGATTTTGAATCGAATAATTTATTTTCCATACATTAAAGTATCCCCACCAATCAAGAGGCCAATAGTTTGTGGATGTTCCCCAATTGCCAGATCGAATACTGTTGTTGGCCGGTGTCCAGGAATAAGTACTCATGGCTAAATCTGTTAATGCATCTCGATGTGCACCCCATCCAGCGCTTTGTCCAAAATCCTTGAGATAATCCCAGGGCATGTTGTCATAGATCTTAAAGATGTAGGTGTCCATCAAATCCCGATCACTCCAAACATCACTTTCGGTAATTCTGTCAAGAGGAGGTTGATTTAAAAAATCTGATTGACACGAATAAAGACACAATAAAAAAGAGATGAGAATTATTTGATATAGATTTTTCATTGCTTTGATTATAGTGTTAAGTTAAGACCAAAAGTATAGGACTTTGTTTGAGGATAATACCAACCTGTAGAGGATTGCATCTGTGGATCAAATTCTTCGTCATAGGTTTTGAGAACAAACAGATTATGTCCTGTTGCAAATAATCTAATTTCTTTGAATACCGAATCTCCATTTCCTAATTGAGGTAAGGTGTAGCTTAAATTTATATTTTTAAATCTTAGATGATTTCCACTTCTTTTCCAAAAATCAGAATATCGGTAATTGTTATCATTGAAACCTCCATTCGTGATCCTTGGAAATGTCGCGTCCGTGTTTTCTGGTGTCCAATAATCTAGTTGATAAGTATAACCATTGAAACCATTTCTTAATGGGCTTTGCGCTTCACCATCCAAATAGATATCATATCCTGCCGCCCCAGTCATTAACATGGAAAAATTGAAATTCTTGTAGCCAGTTGACAGGTTAATCGCAAAATTGTATGCAGGTTTATCACCATTTCCAAAGACTTTTTGATCACGTACATCTATGATGTTATCTCCATTTAAGTCCACATATTTAACATCGCCAGGTTGAAGGCTTGCATTTCCATTGTTATCCTGAATGGGGCTCTGTAAAATTTCTTCGGTATCCTGAAAAAGCCCATCAGAAATGTATCCCCTTCTAAGCCCTGTAAATCCACCTGTAACGGTCAAGTTTTGTCTCATGAATTCATCCATGATTTCTGCTTCATCAATAAATTCTGCAGTTTCTCTTGAATAGGAAAAGTTTCCGCCAATTCCAAAACTCCAATCTCGATTGATTCTGGTTTGGTAGTTTGCACTGATCTCATATCCTTCATTGGAATATTCATGAAAGTTTTGTGCGGCTAAGCCAACACCCAAAGTGCTGGGAACACTTCCTGAAGCAAAGGCCAAAACACCATCTTTATACCTTTTGAAATAATCGAAAGAAACCGTTAAATCACGGTTTAAAAATTCCATATCAACACCCACGTCATATGTAGTAATGGTTTCCCAAGTTAAATCAGGATTGGCGAGAGCGGTATTATCAATGGTAGGTATTGCTGTTTCGTTAATGGCAAAGAAGTGATTGTAAACAAATCCTGATAGCCATTGATAAGCTGCTGTTCCATCATTTCCTGCTGTTCCAACAGAGGCCCTAATTTTAAAATTGGGCATATAATCCTTCAAAGCTGAATAGAATGATTCTTCTGAGATACGCCAGCCCAAGGAGACAGAAGGAAAAAATCCCCATTGTTTTCCTGGAGCAAATCTAGAAGAACCGTCATATCGGAAGGAAGATTCAAAGAAATATTTGGTTTGAAAATCATAACTTAATCTCCCGACTAAACCCAATCTATTTTCTCTGTACTCGCCCCCATTCGCATCCTTGTTTTCATTGGATCCTGCAAATAGTTGGTCTATTAAGTCCGATTGAAAATCTTGTCTACGACCATAGAAGTTTTCACCTTGACTTTTTCTAAGCTCACCTAGTAACAAGAACGAAACACTGTGATCAGTAAATAAACGATCATAATTTATTGATTGTTGAAGCACATAATCGTTTCCATAATTGTTGGATTGCGTTAAAACGGTTTCACTAAATGATCCTTCTGGACTGGCTATGAACTCATCGTATTCTCCCGTCAATCTGTTTAGAGTGTACAATTCATAACTTTTGCCCCAAGTCTTATTGTAGAATACATTATTAACTAATGAAGCATAGGAAGTCAATTTCAATCCTCGAATTCCAAATTGTTCTAAATCCCAATCTAATGAAATCTTGGCGTCCACATTATTATTTCTAGCACGGTAATAGCCTGCATTAAAATCTTTAATACCTTCAATAATATGATTTGGGCTAAAACTCGGTCTTGCGGGAGTCCCGTCAGGATAATAAGCCAAATTAGTAGGAAGTGCTCTACTTAGTTCTCTGAATATGTTATAAGCTGAATATCCAGGCGCCTCGTTAATTCTTCTTCTTCCAGCTAAATTAAGTTGCATTTGAACGAAGTCAGTGACTTGGGCATTGATGTTTGTCCTAATATTATATTGCTGATAGCTGAGAACGTCTTCAGTATAATTTGATCCTTGATCTAAAAATCCGGCAGATGCAAAATATTTGATCTTTTCATTCCCCCCTGTGAGATTCAAATTGTGTCTTTGTTGAAATCCCCAATCTCTAAAAATGAGTGCTTTCCAATCTTCATTAGGATAATTGATTTGATCTGTACCTGATCTAAATAGTTCTATTTGTTCTTCGGTATAAAAAGGTGTTTGACCGTCATTGTTTAAACCTTCGTTTATTACTGTCGCATATTGTACAGAATTTAAAAAGTCAGGATACTGGGTAAAAGCTGTATTGGTAAATTGATTAGAATAGTTGAGTGTTGGCTTGCTCAATTCACCTCTCCTAGTTGTGACAAGTACTACGCCATTTCCTCCTTGAACTCCATAGACGGATGCCGCAGCAGCATCTTTCAAGATCGAAATACTTTCAATTTCATTAGGATCTAAGTCGTCCAAATTGCCCGGGGAACCATCAACGATGACCAATGCATTTCCAAAATTTCTAACTTCATAAGATGAACCACTAAATCCGGGTTCGCCACTTCCTTGACGAACAAACAATCCAGATGCTAATCCTTCAAGACCGTTACTAACATTTGCTACAGGTAATTTCTTAAGGGTTTCATTATCAACTGTAGAAATAGCGGATGTTAGTTTTACCTTGGATTGTTTTCCATAACCGACAAATACTATTTCTTCCAATAGTTCTCCCGAATTTAAAATCACGTCGATCGTTTGTCGTCCTGCTGTTTCAATGAGTTTTGTTTCGTAACCGGTGTATGAAAAAATTAAAATGCTAGATTCAGATGGAACTTGTAGGGAAAATAAACCATCAACATCCGTAATTGTCCCTATTTCTGTGTCTTGAATTAAAATATTAACTCCAATGAGTGCTTCTCCTGTAGTAGCGTCTTTGACGGATCCCTCAACAATTGATTGAGCATCAAGTGCAGGACTACCAAAAACGAAAAAGACAGAAATAAGTAATACTACATGAAAGAAAGTTTTGTTCATTATTCTATGAATATTATTCGTTTTAAAAGAATTATCCCAAACTCATATTTTCTTCAAAAAAAAGGAAAAAAACGACTACGACAATACTACATCATTACTTCATTCTGTCACAAATCGACTGTAAAATAGGGGTTTATGTCTTGTCAAAAATACATTTTGTTAAAGTCTAATGATCCATATCTATGTAATACTGAAACAAAATTGAAACTTCTTTTGTCTTGATATCTTGAATAAAACATTCGGCGAAAGCCCGATCCCCTACTAAAAAACTTAATTTTACATAGCCCAATTCGCCAGCACTAAATAAACTTCCCTTACCCATACCTACCGGCTCACGTTTCGATCCTGCTCCACTGACGATGTAAAAATTATTATCTCTGTCAATCATTTGAATTGAATGTTCATGACCAGAAACTACAATGTTCTTTCGAGCGTGTTTGATGGCATTTAAGAAGAGCTTTTTGTATTCAATGTTTTCAATATGGTTGGCGTCTTGATATGTCGATTTTGTTCTACCATAAATCAAGACGCTACCTAAAATCGGCAATGGAAACCAATAATGTTTGTTGATTTTTCGGAGTGGGAACACATGATCACTGAAGGTATTTCTACCCCCATGTTTTCCGTATGTATGTAAAGGATGATGAATGGCAGTTATTATGATTTTATTTTCATGAGTAGAATATAATTGCCTTAAGTAGATCTGAAAATCCTCCCGATCTTTAATATGGCAATGATCAACTGAAGCATCTTGGTGGTCTTTGAGGTACCATTGAGAATCCGCGATGATTAGTCCAATTTTTTCATTGATTTCCCGAAATATCGGATCGCCACAACCCTGGTCAGGCAAGAAATAATTTTCTTGTTGGCGAATGTTATTAATTTTTTGACTTCTTAATTGAGCTTCGATATAATTTTCTTGGCGGATAATTCCTTCTTGACCAAATACATACCAGTCATGATTTCCGGGAATGAAATAAACGTTTCCTTTGTAGTTTTCTAGTGTTTCTAACTGTTTATTGATTCTGTGAATTCCTAGAGCATAGTTATCATCATCTCTCGGTGCTAAGCCGACAGGATAGATGTTATCACCTAGCCAAAGAACGGTAGTTTCTTTTGAAGCATGATCAAACTGTTTTTTGAGATGTTTTAATAAGGGAGTAGATTGACCTTGAGGGGCATTTCCAGCATCACCAATAAGATACATCTCATGTAGAATTTCATTTTTTGACGGAGATTGCACTTTTTTATGCTTCAGACCAAATTTATATTTAGGATAGTGACTTGCGCATGAGGAGCAGAAAATCACAAATACTGAGAAGATGATTCCGAATGCAAATGGCCCTTTCATCAAGCTAAAATTAATATTTAAACCCGGATTATTCATTACAACTTCGTTATGAGACTTGAAAGACCAATAAAATATGAAATTTTGGAGCTGAAGCATAGTCAACACTATGGTGAGGTGAGAAAACTGAATGAAATGGTATATTTTGCAGGCATTTCTGGTCGGAATAGATTTTCTAATGAATAAACCAGGTTTAAGTAATATACAACGAAAAGAGGCAGTTTCAATTCTGAAACCACCTCTATGAACTAATCAAACATTAAGTCTTATATCTATTATCTTTTCTCCTTTGA
>JAHDCZ010000097.1 GCA_020629615.1 Saprospiraceae bacterium | reverse complement strand
TTGAGATAAAAATATTTGTCTTTTTCGCTTTCGCGAATGTGTTCTGGGTACGCTAATCGATCAGGCAAAAGTGGATAGTTTCCACTATAAATGGCTTCAACGACCGACACACCAAAAAAATCATGTTGGCTCGTAACGGGTAATATATCGGATGATTGTAACACCTTATGATAGTCTTGAACAGACTCCAGATATCCAAAATGCAAGATCTCATCTTTAAATTGTTCTTTTGCTTTTTTAAAACAAGACGCTTGATTTTTGAAGGATTGGCCAAGGACATTTAACTTAAATGATACTCCTTCTTTTTTTAATCTTTCCAATGTTTCAAAAAACAATTCTGGTCCTTTGTCATATTCCCAACGATGATTCCAAAGAATAACGGGCACCTCATTCTTTTGCTTAATATCTTGCATATCTTTTAATTCCATGCCTAAGAGCAGCACTTCGGATTTGGTTTCCAAAATGGAAATCATTTCTAGTTCTTGAAAATCGGGGAATCTAGGCAACAAGTTTTTCAAACCTTCAAAAAAACTGCTCTTATTATAATCAGAATTGAAAAATACTCTATTCGCCGTCAAGGCAGAAGTATAATTTATCCATGCATAATGATTATCTCTCTTAGCTTTAATATCTGAATCTTTAGAAGATTTTGGATAAGCAAATTGGTTTTCATGAAAATAAATAGCCGTCTTAACTCCTTGTAATTGATCACCAACAAGAGCTTTAAAACAAGCAAAATCTAACATGTCTGAGACCACAAGTAAATCTGGAATAGATTGTCTTTTTAAAAACTCATTAGCCAAACTGATGGCAGCACCATGCATCCTCCATTTCCAGTAACGTCCAGGAAGGGATAAAATCTCTACTCTATGCGAAGAGTGTTTTTGATAGCCATCAATCCATTGTTTGTGGCTTCCAGAGTAAAACGGTTCTATAATTAAAATATGCACGCTTGAATTTAATGATTCTTTTAACTTTGGAGTGATTAAAAATCATTGATGTGCAAAAGTCGGATATCTTAGTTATTGGTTCTGGTGTAGCGGGTTTGTCATTCGCCATAAAAATGGCACAAAAAAGAAAAGATCTAATCATCACGGTTTTATCAAAAACCAGTACCTCCGAAACTAATACTGCATGGGCTCAAGGTGGAATTGCCGCCGTTTGGGACCAAAAAACGGATCATCCCGAAAAACATATTAAAGACACCCTCGTCGCTGGGGACGGTTTATGTGACCCAGAAATTGTACGCATTGTTGTTGAAGAAGGCCCCCTTCGAGTGCAAGAATTAATCGATTGGGGAGCACGCTTTGATAAGGAGGATGACGGATCCTATGATCTTGGAATGGAAGGAGGGCATTCGGAAAATAGAATTCTTCATTATAAAGACATTACGGGTAGAGAAATCCAACGAACCCTCGTGGAAAAAGCAAAGACTTTTGACAACATCAAATTTGTACAACATTTATACGCGGTTAACTTGATCACACAGCATCACCTGGGTAGAAATCTTACTCGATTATCCAATGATATTGAATGCTACGGTGCCTATGTCTACAATAAAGAAAAAAACGAAACCCAAACCTTTTTGTCTAAAATCACAGTGATGTGTACTGGTGGTGCGGGTCAGGTTTATCAAAATACAACAAACCCGATTCTTGCCACAGGAGATGGAATTGCCATGGTATACCGAGCTAAAGGTCGATTGGCCAATATGGAATTTGTTCAATTTCATCCCACTGCTTTGTTTACCACAACAGAAGAAAATCCCGATTATTTAATTTCAGAAGCAGTGCGTGGATTTGGAGCTGTTTTGAAAACTCCGGATGGAAAAGAATTCATGCAGAAATATGACGACCGGCTTTCTTTAGCACCAAGAGATATTGTAGCTCGTGCCATAGATAACGAAATGAAAACGCTGGGTGCCGAATTTATGTGTCTAGACTGTAGACATCTTAATCAAGAAGATTTCTTGGAACACTTTCCAAACATTTACGAAAAATGCAAAAGCATTGGTATTGATCCCTTTAAAGAATTGATCCCTGTGGTTCCCGCTTGTCATTATGTGTGTGGTGGTATTTTGGTAGATGAACATGGTGCATCTAGCATTAAAAATCTTTATGCCGCAGGAGAATGTACTTGTTCCGGTTTACATGGTGCGAATCGATTGGCATCAAACTCTTTGTTAGAAGGATTGGTCTTTGGACATAGAATTGCCGATAAACTGGAGAAGCTTATCGATTTAGTCGAATACAAAGAAGGGATTCCTGATTGGGATGCAGAAGGAACACTAGAGCCTAAAGAATTAGTCTTGCTCAATCAAAGTTGGAAAGAACTCAAAAGTATCATGAGTTATTATGTTGGAATCGTACGCTCAGATGTAAGACTGCGCATGGCGCTTAATCGTCTTCATCTATTATACGAGGAGGTTGAAGAACTGTATACGACGACATCTATTTCTCCTCAATTATGTGAGCTACGGAATTTAATTACCATTGCTTACTTGATTACTACCGGAGCACAAATGAGAAGGGAGAGTCGAGGATTACATTATACTTTGGATCATCCCGAACGGTTTGATTATTTGGAGACGACCTTGATGTAAGTGAAAAATTAAACTTTTTTCTTGAAAAACTCTTTTAATGTTTCTGGGTCTTGTTTACTATCCCAAATGCTGAGAATAAAGATTAGATTTATTTTTTGTGGACCAAAAGTTTAAAATTTGGAACAGGGAGTTTCGTGCAGATTTTGACCAAATTATTTTTTTAGCCATAGATTCTTTTCCTTTCGAATATGTTCATTAGAATATATTTCACCAAGTTTTACTTCCTTTCTGGCTTTCTGTATTAATTCTTTTTGTTCCTGGGAAAATTCGTATGCTAGTTCATTTTCAAGCTCAATTAAATCTAAAATTTCTTTCATAAGGATCTCATCTTCGAGATATTCTATCTTTTGAATTAACCTACTTTTTAATTCGATTTTAGTCATAATGCTTTTGTATATAGGAAAGATATACTAGATTTTACATTTAATCAAATTAGTATACTCTTTCATTTAAATGTCAAACTTCAATTAATAATCTCTTTAACCGCCTTGTTAATCAAGTCTGCCTCATATCCTTTGCGATAAGCATGCTCATACAATTTTTTATAGCGATCATATTGATTAATGGATTTAAGGGTACGATCTTTTTTCTCGATCAAATCGTATAGGGTTCTTTGATATTCTTCTTCTTCTATTTCGTTTAATCCTTTTCTGATACAATAATCACTTACTTTTCTAAGCTTCAATTCTTGTTTGATTTTATTTCTTCCCCATCTTTTGATTCTGAACTTGCCTCGGACATAGGATCGAGCAAACCTTTCCTCATTTAAAAAATCTTCTCGAATTAAATCCGTTATAATATCTTCAAGATCGTCTCCGTAAATTTTTAAAGAGATTAATTTAGTTCTTACTTCCGAATGACAGCGATCTTGATAGGCGCAGTACTTTTGCAACTTTAACAAAGCTTCCTCTTTTGAGTGATATTTATTCGAAGAGTTTTTTGAATCTTTGTATTGCATTTTATAATATATATTAAAAAACAAAATTAACCCTTAATATGAATGTAGAAGAAATCAGCGCTAATTTATACGACTTTGTTATTGATTGGTCTCCGACTCTAGTGAAAGCGATTGTCACGCTAATTATTGGATTTTGGATTATTAAAAAAATTGTTTCGTTTGCTCAAACAATCATGTACAAAAGAGAGCTTGACGAGTCCCTAGTTAAGTTTTTAAGTTCGATTTTTAGCATTGGACTAAAAGTTATGTTGCTATTTACGGTCGTGGGCATGTTTGGTGTTTCTACAACTTCTTTCTTAGCCATCTTCAGTGCGCTCATGGTTGGTATCGGAATGGCACTCAACGGAAGTTTAGGTCACTTAGCATCCGGAGTCATGTTGATGATTTTCAAGCCATTCAAAGTGGGTGACCTTGTGGATCTAAACGGAAGCGTCGGTACGGTTGAAGCCATCAATGCTTTTAATACTACTTTGGCAACATTAGACAACAAAAGAATTATCATTGGCAATACCACCGTAACCAGCAATACCATCACCAATATCTCTGGTCAAGGAACAGTCGGAGTTGATATGACTTTTGGCATTGGTTATGATGATGATATTGATAAGGCTCGATCCGTCATTCAAGAGGTAATCGATCGATGTCCACACATTTTGAAAGAACCTTCCGCAATGATCAAAGTGTCTCAATTAAATGATAGCTCTGTTGACTTTTTAATCAGACCTTGGTGCAATAGCGAGCACTACTGGGATGTTTATTTCTTTATGAATGAAGAAGTGAAAAAAGCGTTTGATAACCAAGGCGTTGGTATACCGTACCCTACAGTCGAAATGAAAACCTCGGCAAATTAAACCTGGATTATGCATTAGAACTTCGTTATGAGACTTGAAAGGCCAATAAAATATGAAGTTTTGGAGCTGATGCATAGTCACCACTATGGTGAGGTGAGAAAACTTAATGAAATGGTATCTTTTGCAGGCATTTCAGGTCGGAATAGATTTTCTAATGCATAATCCGGGTTAAAGAAGTCCTTCTTTTTTAAACCACTCTTCTAGGTTCTCATTAGCAGGAAATCTTCTCGCAGGAATTCCTGCTAATTGAGCACCGTCAACATTGCTTTGAAGATCATCGATAAACAAACATTCTTCTCTTTTTAATTGAGCGTCTTGCATGATAAAATCAAAGATGTCTTTATTTGGTTTTCTCATTTTCACTAGATACGAGTAATACGTTTTCTCGAAGTATCTATCAAAGTCTAAAACATTATGCTTTTCCTTTAATAATCTCATCACGTATCTTATATGAAGTGCATTCGTATTACTTAATAAGTAAATATTATAATGCGCTTTAATCATTTTTAAAAAGTCCAGCTTTTCTTTGCGTATATCAATCAACATCGCATTCCAAGCCTTGATCACCTCTTGCGCTTGTGGTACTCGTACCGCCATGTTTTGCAACTGCCAAATGAACCATTCATCGTTTTCTAATCCTTTTTCGTAATCATCGAAAACCTTCTTTGCCTCTGCATCGAGGTTTTGAAAATCTATTGCCGTTCCCAATAATTTATTTAATGCTGCTTCCGTCAATTTGTAATCCAAATCCAGAATCACGCCCCCAAAATCAAAGATGATATTCTTAATCATTGAAAAAGATTTAATTTGGTGACGAATATCGTAAATAATACATGAGCTATAATCAACGCCCTGAAAGAAATCGTTTTTTGAAATCAATTAACGATAAAAACACAGACCTGTATTGTCTTAAAAATTCCACCGGCATCGAAGTATACGTCTGTAATTTTGGTGCAACGCTCGTTTCTATTTTTACTCCCAATCGAGATCAGGTTTTTGAAGATATCATTCAGGGCTTTGATTGCATTGATGACTATCAAAATAGAAATGAACCTTTCTTTGGAAGTACTGTTGGACCTTTTGCAAATCGTATTGCGCACGCAAGTTTTAGCTTAAATGATCAGCAATATTATTTAGAAAAAAATCATGGTGAGCATTCTTTACATAGTGGTCCGACAGGATTGCATCAAAAAGTATGGGATGTCAAAAGTATAGTAGATCATCAGATTGTTTTGACGGCTTTCGCCGAATGCGGAGAAGGGGGTTTTCCTGGAAACCGAACATTTCAAGTGAGTTATACCTTAAGTGACGATGATCAACTCCGGATCGATTTTGAATGTACCTCCGACAAAGACAGTGTATTCAGTCCTACCAATCACAGCTACTTTAATCTGAGTGGTCAACTTAATCGTAAAATTTATGATCATCAGATATTAATACCAAGCGATCAGACAGTAGAGGTAAATCATGAAAGCATTCCTACGGGAAAATTAACATCAGTAAGTCAATCGATTTTTGATTTAAACCAATTATCACCATTCGGCACTTTGCGCGCCAGCGAAAGCCATAAAAATCAAAACCTAAAATCCAGTAATGGTTATGATCACTGTTATGTCCTAAAAAAGGATGCGCACCCTTTTCTGTATGATCCGTCCTCTGGAAGATCACTATCTCTTAGAACTGATATGCCAGGTATGCAATTATATACCGCAAATTTTCTCAACGGGATAGAAGGAAAAAATCAAGTTTGTTATCCCAATCATTCTGCCGTATGTCTTGAAGCTCAATTTTATCCCGACTGTCCAAACCATATTGATTTTCCAAGTTCAAGAATAGAAGCCAACAAAACTAAATCGCATTTTATTTCTTACACCTTTGGTCTTAATTCTGAGTCTATCGAAAAAACATAACCAGCGCTCCAATAGCCGTTAATACCAAAATCATTTTTTTGTAATGATTGTTCTTAATTAATTTAACTGTCCGATAACCCAAATAAAAAAAGAAAATCAATGCTGGAATTAATGCCAAGTTCATCATTAAACTTTGAGCCGAAATTGTTTTCCAAACAAACATGTGAAAAGGAAATTTGAAAATATTGATAATAAAAAATAACCACGCGCCTGTACCGATAAACTCGTTTTTATTTAAACCCATCGCTATCAAATAAATCGCCATTAAAGGTCCCGCAAGGTTTCCAATCATGGTTGTAAAACCAACACCTACTCCGAGAACTGCCGCAAACCATATCGAAGTTGGCACTTTTCTATCTGGTTTGCTGTCCCACCAAAACAATAATCCAACACAAATCAAAACGATCCATGCCATGATCTTTTTGAACTGATCTTCGTTCAAATAATCACCCAGCCACACTCCAAGCAATACTCCCAATACGGTCCAGGGTAAAAGTTTCAACAATACCGCTTTGTCCAAATAGCGTGTATAAAAATAAACTGCAAGTACATCTAGAAACATTAGAATTGGTAACATGATCCCAGTAGAGGTTTTGGCACCAAAAACTATGGCTAAAGTGGGTACTGCCAAAATTGTGATTCCTTTAATCCCTGCCTTGGAAACAGAAATCAACATTCCTGCAAAGACGAACAATAGCCAATCCATCGTTGTTAACTGATAAGACTGTACAGATTCAAGGAAAAAATCAATCATAAACGGAATTATAAGGTATTGGTCCAGAAGAACAAAAGCTTTTGTCTACTTTTGCAAAAATCTAATCTAGAAATACAAATATGCGAAAATTAACGAGTTGGATCAGTTATAAAGAAGACTGTGACTTTAGTATTTATAATATTCCTTTTGGAATCTTTTCAACAAAAAATAAAAGCCCACGGTTGGGTATTGCTATAGGAGACAAAGTACTTGATCTGGCTGGTGTGGCGAAGCAAGGGTTTTTTGACAAAATCAAGATCGACAAAAAGGTGTTTTCACAAAACACCTTGAATGATTTTATCTCTACAGGAAAACCAAAAACCAAAAAAGTACGACTGACTTTACAAAAATTGCTTTCTGGAAAATCATCAGCTTTACAAGATTTCCCGAAACTTTTCCACAATCAGTCAGCAGTAAAAATGCATTTACCTGTGGCTATTGGGGATTATACGGATTTTTATTCTAGTATCGAACATGCAACCAATGTTGGGATGATGTTTCGTGATCCTGCCAACGCCTTGCTGCCCAACTGGCGTCACATTCCTGTAGGTTATCATGGTCGTTCGTCTTCCATTATCGTAAGCGGTGAAAACATCAAACGACCCAAAGGGCAGTTGATGATGAAAGACGCCAAGCGTCCGGTTTACAAGCCATCACAACGAGTGGATTTCGAATTGGAAATGGGATTCATTATTGGAAAAGATAGTGCTTTAGGAAAACCTGTGAGCATTGAAAAAGCCGAAGATCATATCTTTGGATTGGCCTTGTTTAATGATTGGTCGGCAAGAGATATTCAGAAATGGGAGTATGTTCCTTTGGGACCTTTCTTGGGTAAAAACTTTGCTTCCTCCCTTTCTCCATGGATTGTGACTTTGGAGGCATTGGATCCTTTTAGAGTACAAGGACCAAAACAAAAACCTGCTGTTCAGCCTTATTTGAAATATTCTGGTTTGCAGAATTACGACATCAATTTGGATGTCTCTATAACGCCAAACAAAGGAAGTGAAAACATAGTGAGTCATTCCAATTTTAAATTTATGTATTGGAATATGATTCAACAATTGGCGCATCATACGGTCAATGGTTGTAATGTCCGTGTCGGTGATTTGATGGCATCGGGTACTATCAGCGGGAAGGATGTAAACTCTTATGGCTCTATGTTGGAAATCGCTTGGGCAGGATCTAAACCAATTACTTTAAATGATGGGACTCAACGAAAATTCATCAATGATAATGATACCGTCACCATGAGGGGCTATGCTGAAAAGGAAGGAGTAAGAGTCGGATTTGGAGAGGTAAAAGCGAAGATATTGCCGAGTGACTAGTCAGGTGTTATATTATTTAAACAGAAGGGGGCGGATTCTTTAACCGCTCCCCTTTCTATTATTGTTATATCGTTGTTACTTAAATTTTCACAAACCTTGAGTAACGTCTTTTTCCATTTTTTAAAGAAGCAACGACATGATAAACTCCTGAGGGTAGCTCTTTTATTTTTAAAATATAATCTTCAATTGGAATATCAATCAATGTCTTAGACATCAATTTCCCTGAGACATTTACTATTGAAACTTCTAACAAATTCTCAGAAGACCTAATCTTTATGTAATCATCTGCTGGATTTGGAAAAACATGTAATTCTTGATCAGTATCTAACATGGATATGTTTTCGGTATTTGTTAAAATAGTTTGTCCTTCACAATTCTCTGGATCCAAACATCCGTTTTGGTCTAACTTCATCACCCAAATCAATTGTTGTCCTTTTACGATATTTCCAACCATAACTAAGTCTCCATTTGGGCGTTCGATTAGTGAAAGTATATTATGCGATGCTAAAGGATATAATTCTTCTTGAAATTCTCGTTCCCAAATTATATTACCATCATAATCCATTTTCATTAACCATCCAAACAAGCCTCTTTCTCCATCACTGTGCTTTTTCCAATCCCAACTAATCCCGACAATAAAAAAATAGTTACCATTTCCTTGGATAATTTCACTGATTGATAATTCATGAAGATCGTCAGAAACCAAGATCTTATCTTTATATATTTGTCCATCTTGATCTAAAAAATAAAGTGTGGGAGGATATATGTAATTATCCCACAAAGGGTCATCCCAAAAATCCTTTTTATACGAAGCAACAATATTCCCGTTATTCAAAAGGGAAAAATTAGTTGTTGTTCCTCCATAAAAAATACTATCTAATCGTGTTTTCCAAATAACATTTCCTGCTGTATCAATTTTTGTTATTGCGCCTGATTTAAGAGTCCCAATGTCTGACCAAAAATTAGAGCTAAAGAATAAACTACCCTCGTATTCTCTGATTTCTTGAGGTGTCGTCAAATAAGCATTTTGTCCATAGTTCCGACTCCAAATTTCATTTCCTGTCAAATCAAGTTTAATTACATTTGCTTCCTTTGGTCCCGGAGAATTCAAAGACAAGTTATCCGAACTGAGCAAATAGAAAAATGAATCTATTAAAATTTGGCCATGTCCAAAAACTGATAATCCATCAAATTGATACCGTTTAGTCCATAGGGTATCAAAGTCCTTATCTAGTGCCCCAAATCGGATGTATTCATTAAGATTCACCTTATCATTACCTGAAAAATAATGGATTGAATCTCCCAGAGTCAATCCTTTTCCAGCTGAATCCACGACATCTATGAAATGTTCACTAACAACATTCCCTAAGGTGTCCAGTATTAAGATTCCTCCAACCTCAATATTATTTAAGCCGGTGTTAGTGCTCAGCACAAAACGATCTTCATCATCAATTATAAGACTACTTATTCCATTCGTATTGTTGTGTAAATAAACTTTTGAAAAATAGGATTGGCCTAGACAGGTCAGCGATAAATGAATAAACAATGCTATAGAAAATATTCTATTCAAGCCGATTATAAGATTAGGTACCATAATTTTTAAACGTAGATTTCTTAATTATCTTGTTTAAATTTTTTGAAGTGATTTCTAATCAACACAAAAGGGAACCGATTCTTTAACCAGCCCCCTTTCTATTATTGTCCTATTCTTCTTTAGCATTTTATCAATGCTTTTTCTATTTGTTCATTGGAATTTCTTACCGTGTAGACCCCCTTCCTCCCCAACAATTTTATTGGGGAGTGGTGGGAGTAAACCTTTTGAGTAACATGATTCTTATACAGTAA
>JAHDCZ010000096.1 GCA_020629615.1 Saprospiraceae bacterium | reverse complement strand
TTGTGACAGAATTTGGATGTGACAGTACATTGCTTATTGATATTGAGGTCTTGCCACCTCTTTTTGAATTGGTTGAATTAGAAGGGTGTGAAGGAGATACGATTATATTTATGGGTATGGAATTCACAGAATCGGGATCATTTGAATTTGTCGTAGAATCAAATGATGAATGTGATAGAACATTTGAAGTTACAGTTGTTTTGGATCCGATTTTAGTTGAGCAACAATCGTATTCCATCTGCGACGGAAGCTCTATCGATATCAATAACCAAACCTATGACCAAGCTGGTGATTATATTCAAAATTTTGTAGGTTCTAATGGTTGTGATAGTATTGTAGAGATAACAATTGCCGTATTGGAAAATGCAAAAGATACTATTGAATACAGGTTATGTAACGGAGGGGAGGTGACAGTCAATGGAGAAGTCTACACACAAAGTGGGATATATGAGCAGACTCTGATTGCAGAAAACGGTTGCGACAGCCTCTTAATTATCGATGTAAGTTTGAGTGAAGTTGTTCTTAATTATGATTTTGATGATTGCCAAGCAACCATTGTAGACGGTGCTAATGCCAATTATTCTGAATTTGAATCGAAGGAGATTACCGAACTGGATTGTGGTACAATTGAAGCTTTCAATGTATATCGGGAAGATCCTGAGATTAATATTCATTCCTGTACACCAGGAGTAAATGACAGTCCAGCAATGTGTGTCAGTTCTGTGAATGATTGTGTTCTTGAGGAAGAAAGTACAAAAGCCGTTGTTTTTGAAGTCACAATATCACCTAAATCGGGTGAGAGCATTGGGATTAGCTGCTTTAATTTTTATGAAAAGGCCCCTGCCGTTTTCGAATGGTTAGGTGGAGCGAGCGGACCAAATAATTTCCCAGGATTGTATGATCTTACCATCCTTAAAAATGGAGCTGTAATTTTTAATCAAACAGATAATCCTACCGAACAAGAGTGGAATCAAGAGTCATATGATTTCTCAGGTGATCCTGCATTCAATGTCTTAAATACTTCGACTTTTACTTTCAGATTAACGCCTTATTGTCAAACGGATAATGGTTCAACAGTCTCTGCTTGGGATATTGATGAGATTTCAATTAGTGCTCAATGTGGTGGCGAAAATAGAATTATCGCTGGAAGAATAATGACTGAAGAAGGAATAGGAGTTTCAGATGTTTTGGTTTCGAATGAATCTCCAGAAATTGATTTGTTTGAAGATTTCATGACTACTGATGATGGAGGATTTACTTTTGAGAATATTCCTTTAACTCATGATTATACGGTCGTAGCCGAAAGGGATAGCGATTTCATGGAAGGGGTTTCAACTTTAGATTTGTTATTGATTCAAAAGCATATCTTAGGATTGAAAAAATTGGATTCTCCATACAAATTAATTGCTGCAGACATATCCAATGATCAAAACATTTCTGCTTTAGATTTAATACAGTTGAGAAAATTAATCTTGGGAGTTGATGAAGAATTTTCCAACAACACAAGCTGGAGATTTGTAGCCATGGATAGCGAAATTTCTATGGAAAACCCATGGATTTTTAATGAAGAATTCTTCTTTGAAAACCTGTCGGAGAATAAAGCAAGTCAAAATATGACCGCTGTAAAAATCGGTGACGTGAATGGTTCCATTAATAGCTTAATTGGCAATTTTACATCCGAAGTAAGAAGCTCGAAAGCAGTTCAACTTAATATAAAAAACCGATTGATCAAATCTGGTGAGCGTTCATTCGTGTCATTTAACTTGACCAAAGAGATGGAGTTGTCTGGATTGCAAATAATGTTAGAAACAAAGGGAATTAAGATCATAAATATTCAATCAACGCTTCCAAATTTCAATGCTTCTCATTTTAATATCAAGAATCAGGAAGCAAGAATTGCATGGACAGATATGGATAGCTCGATTAAAATCGAGAAAAATGATCCTTTGATGGTTTTTGAAATTATGGCTCTAGAAGATATTTGGTTGAATGAATCTATTCAAGTTTCTATTCAAAGAAATTCTGAATTCTATTCACAAAATGCTACCGAGATATCTCCTATGGAATTGAGGTTTTTGGATGAAAATAAAAAGGAAATAGAGGTGTTTCAAAATCAACCTAATCCATTTGCTGATCAAACTATCATAGGGTTTAATTTGGATCATCCGAATACTGTACAATTAAGTATCATTAACTTGGATGGTAAAATCATATATTCTGATAAACAATATTTTGACGCTGGAATACAACAGTTTGTGATTGATAGCGAGAAGCTGAATCGATCAAAAGGAGTATTGTTTTATCAAGTAGAATTTGAAGGAATGAAAATTATAAAGCGTATGATTAAGCTTTAATTTTCATTCGCGCTTGACGCGAATAAATAAACTTTAGAAACACGATGGATATAATCGAAAAATTGATGCTTACTCAAAACGAGACGCTTCAATTTTTTGAGTTATCGGACCAGCAATTAAGTTTGTCTTACGGTGAAAACAAATGGAATGTTAAACAAATCCTCCATCATCTGGCGGATGCTGAAATGGTATTGCATGAAAGAATAAAGCGTACAATTGCAAGACCAAATCAGACAATCCAAGCTTTTGATCAAGATGCTTGGTGCCGAGAAATGAAATATCAAAGCAAGCCATTGTCTATCAGTCAGGACTTGTTTAGCGCTACTCGAAAATCTATAATTTATCTTGCGGAGAATTTCTACAAATCTCATGGTCAAAATGAATATATTCATAGCGAGACAAAAAAACGAACAGTAAAGCAAGAGTTTGATAAAGTGGCAAATCACAACGAACAACATCTTCGACAAATCCGACAAGCGTTGAAGAATGGATGATTCAATTAGTCTCAACAAATTCATTAGTCAAACCGGTATTTGTTCTCGTCGAGAAGCAGACCGATGGATTGAAAATGGCAAGGCTAGAATTAACGGGAAAGTGGCCGTTAAAGGAAATCGCGTTCAGCCCGGGGACAAGGTGACCGTCAATGGAAAACCTTTGAGAAATCAACCGAAAAAAGTCTATCTCGCACTCAACAAACCTCCAGGAATAACTTGCACTACGGATCGAAAAGATCGCGATAATATCATTGACTTCATCAATTACTCTCAACGAATATTTCCGATTGGTCGCTTGGATAAGGCGTCTTCAGGATTGATTTTTATGACCAATGATGGCGATATTGTGAATCGTATTTTAAGAGAGGAAAATAATCACGAAAAAGAATATGTAGTGACCGTAGACCGACCGATTACTCTAAAATTTCTTTCAGGAATGTCAAAGGGTGTAAAGATACTTGGGACGAAAACGAAGCCATGTAAGATTAAAAAGAATTCACAATTTGTATTTACTATAACTTTAACGCAAGGGCTTAATCGTCAAATTCGAAGAATGTGTGAGTACTTCGATTTTAATGTGAGAACATTAAAGAGAATACGAATCATGAATGTTCATTTGGGAAAATTGAAGCCTGGTCAATGGAGAGCATTAACCAAGGAGGAGTTAAATACATTAAAAGCCTCGTTAAGCTAGTTCAATTTATCTAGAAGTCAATTCAAGCCTTACAGAATTATAGGTCTTGACAAAAAGTAAATTTATACGTATATTCGATTTAAAATATACGTAATGAATTCTAAGCTTACTTTGTCAATAGAAAAATCAGTTGTTGAAAAAGCGAAGTCGTATGCCAAAAATTCAAAAAGAAGTTTGTCAGAAATCATTCAAACATACCTGGAAAAGATTACTTCAGATGTAGATGATTATGAAGACCAAGAATTGAATTCGATCCGTGGAGCGATAAGTTTGAAGGATGATTTTAATCTAAAAGAAGATATTCGAAGAATTAGAATAAAAAAGCATTTGACCAAATGATTTTATTCTTAGACACAAATATTTTAATCGATTTGGTCGCTGATAGAAAACCGTTTTCTAAATGGGCGTATAAGATATTCGAAGAACAGAAAAAAGGAAAATGGAAATTACATACCACTGCAAGCTCAATTTTAACCACCTATTATGTTGCTGAACGTGATGTAGGTGAGAAAAAATCTAGAATTATAATTAACATTCTACTTAAAAGATTAGAAATTCAATCCATATCAAAATCAAATTTGATTACAGGAATATCGAGTAGTTTATCGGATTATGAAGATGCCGTTTTCCACGAGTCGGCGAATAGTCTGAAGGGCGTAAACTTTATCATTACTAGAAACAAAAGGGATTTTAAAAACAGCAAGATTCCTATCTTAAGTTCAGAAGAACTTTTTATTGACATGTAGTTTTCGTTTACAATAGAATTCTAGAATATGAGTAATGTGAACTGAAGTTGTTATCCTTTACTCTTCAATCACTTCAAAATTACTCTGAGTCCGATTTCCATGAATGGATGTGACCGCAATCGAGTGTTTCCCAATATCAAGGGTGGGAATCATGATGGAATGTTCATCTGTTGTATAGCGTACAAATGAATCATCGATAAACCAAAATAAAGTATCGTTCTGCATCGTACTTGCCGCCTTCGTGATTAAAGCTTGCTGTTCATTATTTATTTCTTTGGGCAACAAAACATGTGAGTCACTTGGCGGATAGATAATGGCAAGATTTTGCGAATTATTTTGACAATCTGGATGGTTGGGCGGTGCAACATGTTCAATACCCTTGGCTAATTTATAATAGTGATTCACCCTAGGAGATAGTATAAAAAGACTCGTATCAATTCCTTGATTTAAATCATAACACTGATCTGTTATCTGGTATCGTCGGGATTGATCAAGAATAAATGCTTTGTGGTAAGAGCATTGTTGGAGTACTTTCATTTCATCAGGCACTGAAACGATTTGTCCTTTTGGACAATTTACACCACGGCCATATCCAGAGTGTTCGCAAATCTCTAATGATTTATATTTCTGTGTAATAGGAGGGAACCATTCGCCGAAAGGCAAAAAATCCAAAATAGAAAATAGGATAGGGGCACCTTTGCTTAAACCGGTCAAACCTCGACGTCCTTCTCCTGTTGCGTTCCCGACCCAGACGACTATCGTGTGATCCGGTGTTGTCCCCACTGCCCACGCATCTCGGTTCCCGTAACTCGTTCCCGTTTTCCAGGCAAGGGAACGTTTGCTGTTAAAATACTCCCAGCCATCTCTTTCTCTTGGTCGCTTCACTTCCGTCAGTACATCAATAATATTTAAGGCACTGGTTTGAGAAACGGGAAAATCTTTTGTTTGTTTCGAGTCACGGTTTTTCAAGTAATTCACTCGAATAGATTTTTTGCCCAGTGCTTTTCTAGAAAGATTCATGTAGGCTGTACCAAGTTCGAGAGGAGTCACTTCATTACTTCCTAAGATGAGAGAAAGCCCATAGTGATCGTCGTCTTTATCCGTGTGTTCAAAGCCCATTTGATTTAAGCGATCAATAAATAATTGCACGCCATAATTTTGTAAAAGCTGAACAGCCGGAATATTCAAGGATTGAGTTAAAGCATGTTTGGCTTTGATCAAACCACTGAACTTATGATCGTAATTTTGCGGGCTGAAGCCATTAAGAAATAGTGGCACATCTTCGATAAGAGACTCGGGCGTAATATGTCCTTCGTCAAAAGACAATGCATATAAAAAGGGCTTCATGGTACTCCCTGGACTTCGCTGTGATTGAATTATATCGACATCTCGATTATCACCCTTGGGACTGTGATCTCGATTTCCGACGTAACTCAGTATTTCACCATTCGAATTATCAATGACTAAGGCCATGATGTTATGTACGCCATTGGATGAATATGATTTCCCATAATTATCCAAGACCTGAATGACTTCATCTTGCAAGGCTCCATCGATGGCACTAAATTCATTATGGGTATCATTCAACTTTAAACGCTGATGAAGATGCGGTGCCTTTTGATCAAATCGTTGAAATTGAATAGGCAAGGATTCTTTCATTGCGAGTTGCAAACTTAGTTGATCGAAGTAGCCTTTTTGATGTAGCTTGTTGAGTAGAAAATTTCTCTTCCTTAAAAATATTTCTTGCCCTTGTCCTGGAAAAATTTGACCCGGCGCATTAGGAAGTACCGCAAGTGACGTTACTTCGGACCAAGATAATTGATCAGGTGCTTTGTCAAAGTATTTCCAAGAGGCGCCGCAATAGCCAATAACATTTCCACCAAATGGTGCATACTGACCATACAAGTCCAAGATGTCATCTTTACTATATGCCATCTCCAAGGAAAAGGCAATCAGGATCTCCTTGATTTTTTGTTTATAGTTTCTACGTTGATTGCCTTGTGAAATTCTCGCGAGTTGCATAGTGATCGTGCTTCCACCTCTCACAATGCGTCCAGCTTTAAAATTATCATAGGCCGCTTTAACGATTGAAATGGGATTGATTCCTGGGTGCCGATAGAAATATTCGTCCTCAAATAATAAGATAGCTTGCTTTAAATTTTCTGGCATCTCATCATTACATTCCATGCGCCATTGTTGATCCTCTGAGACCGACGCATTAATGATCTGACCATTACGATCAAATAATATGTGCGCAAAATCTTGATTGAATTTCACAGACTTGCCAAAGAAGAATAGTGAAATTCCTATCGCCAAGAAAACCGTCAATGATATGTTGATAAAGCGTTCCATGTTTTTTTCAATCAAGAATTATTTCTTTTTGACTTCTGTCCAAAATCCTTTTGTCTTCGCATTGATTTCTCCGTCATACATCGCTTCCGCGAATATTGATGGTACCCAAAACTTACCTTCGTAACTGGCATTGATTAAATACCTGAATTCTTTGGTTTCGTTTTTCGCTAAAGAGAAATACGTATAAACTCGATCATCTCGAATGTCTTTATAGTCACTCGCACTACCTTCGTTGAATGTGATGTCAGACTGTAATCTTGTATTGATAAATTCACAACCCGGGGGCATGATTACACTCAAGGCCATGTTTTCATACCTCATTCTTATACCTGGATGTTTAAGTTTTACAGAAACAATGTAGTCTTGCCCTTGATTCAAGGATTTAAAATCGACGTTCTTGCCATCCGTATCTTTATAACTTACGGTCATTTCTAGATCACTACTTTGGGCGTCACTTTCATCACGAATAGGTGTGCCACTTGTTATGACTGAACTAAATATTTCGGACTGTCCTTTATTTTCTATTTTAACTATTGATGATCGACTGGAGTCGAATGCTAATTCTGATGTTAGGGGTTCATCTTTTAATACTTGGTCCATCAGTTTGCCTTGAGAATTACTAAGCACAAAAGGTATGGCTTCATCAACTTTGGATAAATCATCAACAAACAATGCAAAGCCAATCATGCAACGGGCAATTTCTTGTGTGTTGAGATATCTACCATTGTCTTTAAAGGCAGGGGTTAGTTCATCGATGATCTTTTTGGCTAATATTTTATCACCGCGCTCCATTACAATGCGCAAAATCATGGCTTGATCTCGGAGATTACTTCCAAACGTATAACTCAGTTCTCGATAAGATGGGATAGTATGTTTAGCGTTTTTCATTATTAATTTTGCAGCATCTTCTTCTCCTACTAGTGACATTGCATGGGCTAAAATATATCGACTCGTATTGCTTAAATTCGGGACAAGACGCAAACGATTCATCGCGCCGTAATTTGGTTTACCTGCTCTTACTAAGGCGTAAAGACGATATGCCTGATCCAAATCAAGATTACCCATATATCGATTATTGTTTCGTGAGGGTATCACCCATTTGTCAGCCGCTTTGTACTGGTAATTAATGGCATCGTTGAGCATTTTTTTAGGAATCTCGTAACCCAATTTTTTTGCTTCAAGCAAAAATTCCAAGGCATAACTTGTTCCCCAAGCGTTTGCTTGATTGGCTCCAGGCCAATATCCAAATCCTCCATCTCGCAACTGATGAATTCTTAATTTCTGAATGGCTGCTTTGTAACGTTGCCGGAATGCCATTTTTTGAACATCAGTTAGAATGTTCATTTTATTTAGATAAATCTGAGGGAATACGGCGGAGACGGTTTGTTCCAAACAGCCATGAGGATATCTCGAAAGACGATCGACATAAGGTGCAAAAGAAAAATTTAATCCTCGACTGATTTCAATATTTGCAGTATTGGTGCCTTCCATTCCAAACGATTCGTATTCTATTTCTGATGTCTGACCAGCACTCGTTACATAATTGGCTGATTTAGTAATGGCAGCAGAGGAAGGCCTCAAATCAATTTCGATTTTTTCAACAGTCTCTTCATTGCCTGATTTTGCTCGAATCTCAAAATGGAGTAGTCCTACTTTTTCTGGAGTTGTAATATCAAATGAAATATCCTTTTCGCCAATTTTATCAAAAGTGATTTTTTCTGTCGATCCATTTTTGAATACATCTTCTTCCAAGCACTTCACATCAATACTCACATTTTTTATATGGTCTTTCATAGCAAATACTGTAACGGGCAATTTCAATGTTTCACCAGGACCAAGTACACGGGGTAGAGTGGAGTAGAGCATCAATGGTTTTAAGATTTTGGAGTTTGCATGTGCTTTCCCAAAAGCTTTGCCACTCGTGGCAATGACCATTGTACGTACAGAACCGACATAGTCCGAAATCAATTCAGTATGTCGAGCGGTTTCACCTGCTTCCAAAATATAAGGGCCTTTGAATTTTACGGTTGGTTTGAATCGCTGAGCTTGCGCTTCCGGAGAAATACTATTGGATTCGTCACCACCAACAGCAAGCAATGATTTATATTCACCCAAGAATCGATGGAAGATGTCCCGATACATATCCCAGGTTTTAATATTCAATGCTTCTTTTGAAAAGAAGTGCCTCCAAGGATTGGGGGTGGTAAATTGAGTTAAATCTAAGAGTCCTTGATCCACAATGGCAATGGTATATGCCATTCGTTTCCCTGATTTTTCGCTTACACGAATATTGAAGTTTTGATCTGTTCTTATTTCATCTGCAATATCAATCTCCGGCTCTAGGATGGTTTCCGGAGCATGGACTTGAATGGCTTGGATTCCAAATAGTCGTAAGGGACGATGACTCGTATGCATGTTGTATGCAGCGACATAATGGACGTGAACATAGGCGTTGGGAGCCATTCTCTCGTCGATATTTATCGTTACAGAAACAGGGGATTGTGCTTGACTATCGTGCACTTCATCGTGGAGAATAGCTCCTCCACTCTCAACCGTCACTAAGTATTTTCCTTTAGATGCTGGAGGTAATTCAAATCTTAAAACGTCTCCTACAGTATATTTCGTTGGCTGAATTAAAAAGGGTAGAACTTCCACTTGATCCATTTCATCGCCATCGTCGTTGTAGTAATTGGGGTCATGCAGATAGACAATACGAGATACAGAATGTCCTGATTTATTATTGGTAATAGTAATCAATTTGCGACCGTGTCCTTCGAATGTATACGCTTTACCAATTTTGCCAACCTTCACAATGTCTTCAGATTGATGTTGACTAAATTGATTTTTAATCGCAGTATAGTTTGATCGAGTCACACCATATTGATACCACCATGAATTTGTAATGTGATGGATATTGACGGTTATTTCACCATCTACTTTTTGACCAGACTCATCGACACAAACAAGTTGCACGTTTTTGCCTGTCTCAATCGTCATATGGTTGTGCGTTTTGTTTCCAGGCCATTTAACGCCCACGTATTCCTCATAAGGTGATAGTTGAATTGTTTTGACATCCGAACTAAAAGCACCTCCTTTTTCAAAACTTCTTAGTCTGAAACTTAATTTCATTTGAGAGGGATAGCTTGATTGGGCTTCAATAGGAATGCTAAAATTAACCTTCCCCTCTGCATTGGTTTTCTCTGATTTTATTTGACCTAAGTCTTGTGTAAAGCTTTTTGATGGATCGTTGAAAGTGAAGTTTTCAAAGTATTCACCAAATGGATTCATCAAAGAGATTTGCTTCATGGATATTTCTGTCCTTAAGTCAGCTGCTTCTAGACCATGCATCCATTTTACTTCGATGTCTGCGCTTTTAGAATCATCTACTTTCAGAAGCTTTTCATTGGCAAAATCCATTTTGAATTTGAGACGGTTTGGCCTAATGGTTTCAATTCTTATGGGATGGTTGTGCGTTTCATTTCCAATGGTGACTTTAACTTTCCAAAGTCCTGTTGGAGCATTTAGATCCGTTGTGAAGCGAAGATCAAAAAGTCCGAGTTTGTGATCTTTTACGGTCCATTCTTTGATGCTTCTACCTCTTGGGTCTTTTAATTCAACTTGAATAGGAAATTGCTTCGGTAGTTTGTTCT
>JAHDCZ010000012.1:6218-51118 GCA_020629615.1 Saprospiraceae bacterium | reverse complement strand
GCGCGACCAATGAAATGATTATTGGTGTGGTATGGGTGCCAGACATTAATTATCCGTGTCCGGAGTTATCTCGATTATTTTCTGCCGATGAAAAAGCACAAAACTTATTTGATAATTGCTTTGACATTATTGATGGTCCTGATGCACCTGATGTGTGCGCGATAGAATTGGATAGAGAAGTTATACTTGTACTTACCAACGATTCGATTAATTCTAATAATGCATATGAGCGATATTTCGAAAAGGATATTTTTGCTCCATCGAACTTAGAAGCTGATACGAATTATGTATTTGAAGGATATAAGATTTTCCAATTAGCAGATGCTGGAGTAACTCCTCAGGAATTGGATGATACCGATAAGGCTAGACTTGTAGCTCAGGTTGATTTGAATAATGGGGTTTCTGAAATTTATAATTGGACTTCTGAATTGAATCCTCTTGATCCAACCATTAAATTATGGACTGCAACAAGTGAGGTGGAAGGTAATGATGCTGGTTTGCGACATACTTTTAGAATTACAGAAGATGCATTCGGAACGCAAGATGTTAGATTAGTAAACCATACCAAGTATTATTATATGGCATTAGCCTATGGTTACAATAATTATGAAACATTTAGTGTAAGTACTGAATTGGGTCAAGAAACGCCTTATTTGGAAGGTCGTCAAAATATTAAAACCTATACGGTTATACCAAGACCAATAGTTTATAGTAATCTAAATTCTGCATATGGAGACGGACCTGTTATTACAAGATTGTCTGGATCTGGTGTTGGTAGTAATGTTGTAGACTTACGTGATGATATGTACGAAAGTATCTTTGATGGTTCTAACGATGGTACTTTGGTATATGAGCCAAGTAAAGGGCCTGTGGATGTTATAATTTACAATCCTTTGGAAGTTCAAAACAAAAAGTTTTTGTTGGAAGTTGATGGAGAATTTATTTCAGGTGCTACTTGCGGATTGGATGAGGGTGCTTTATGGAAATTGACCGACTTGGAAACAAATGAGGTTATCAATTCCGAAGTGACTATTGATGTACTCAATGAACAAATCATTCATGATTACGGATTTTCTATTGCTTTGGGACAAGTAGATAAACCTGGATCGAATTCATCAGATCAGAATGGAGCATTAGACATCATTTATGAATACGCGGACCCGACAGGAGATACTTGGTATACGGGTATTGCAGATGGTGGTGGTAATATCAATCTTGCAGGTGGAGGTGTTGGTGGTTTCTTTGATTTCCTTAAAACTGGGGAAGGTCAAGAAGCGAATCAATATGATCGTGAAAGTGCATTCTCAAGAATGGGTGACGGTAGTTGGTACCCTTTCTATTTGGCAGATTTTCAGGATAGTCCGACAACGCCAGATTATGTGACTCCGGGTTGGCTTGATTTTAATAGAGGTGGATTGTTGAGAAATAAAACTGGATTGGACGATTTAAATAATGTAGATATCATTTTTACTTCTGACAGAGACAAGTGGAGTAGATGTGCTGTTGTTGAAACTAACAACGAGGATCATAAATTGAATGGTTATCCGTCTGAAGGAGGTGTGTTCCAGTTTGATTTAAGAGATAGTCCGTCAGTAAATAGAAACGGAGATGATGCAGGTGATGGTACAAGAGGTAGAGGATGGTTCCCTGGTTATGCTGTGGACGTGGAAACTGGAAAGCGATTGAATATTTTCTTTGGTGAAAATTCAGCCTACAATGATGAGTTGGCAGCTACAATGCCTGATATTTTAGATAATAATGCTGGAATAGGTGCTGATATGATTTTCAATCCTTCTAACCAAGTCTTTATGGAAACACCGCCTAATTTGCCGGCAGGTGGGTTTTCTGTAGGAAACTTTGTGAACGGTGGAGGGCATATGATCTATGTAACTCGTCAGGAATACGATGGATGTGAAAAAATTAGTGATGCTTTAGAATCAGGACAGTTTTATACAGAAAAATTCCCTGCACTGGAGCTGATCACTTGGTGTTCGATGTCCTTAGGTACGAATATGTTACCAATAGGAGAAAATTTAATTCCGAATGATTTGGTGGTGAAGCTGAGAGTCGAAAAACCCTATAGTCGTGAAAACCAAGTTCAGTTTGGTGTAGCTGGTTGCAATACCGTTGAAGGATTACCTCGTTATGAATTGGATTTCCAAGGTGTAGCTAAGACAGAACTGGATGATGAGCAATATGAAGGTGCTTTAGCAGCTGTGAATATCGTTCCTAATCCTTACTATGCTTATAGTGCTTACGAGACTTCACAATTTGTGAATACTGTAAAGATCACAAATTTGCCGCCTAAAGCAACGGTTACAATTTATTCAATAGATGGAAAATTCATACGCCAATTCAAGAGAGATGAAAATCCATCTAATAAAGGTGGTTCAAATCCTGGAACACGACAAAGACAAATTATACCTGATTTGGATTGGAATATGAAGAACTATGCAGGTATTCCAGTTGCAAGTGGTGTTTATTTGGTCCATGTTATGGCAGAGGATCTTGGTGAAGAAAGAACCTTGAAGTGGTTTGGTGTGAATCGTAAATTTGATCCATCTGGATTGTAAGAAAACATATTGGGAGCCATATCCTAGGGTATGGTTCCCCATTTAAAAGAAAAGAGAAATCAACAGCTATGAATAAAAAATTCTACTCTTTAATAACTTGTTTGTTCTTAATGCTTGGGTTTGCAGTACAGAGTTATGCTGGAAATCCAGATAGACAAGGTGAGGCAGGAGCCTCAGAATTATTATTTAATCCATGGGCTCGAAGCGCTGGTTTACATTCTTTGGGCACGGCCTGTGTTACTGGTGTCGATGCGATGCGATTGAATATTGCTGGTTTGGGTCGGATCAATGGTACAGAATTGGTGATTGCAAATACTCGTTTGTATGAAGGTTCAACTTTAAAATTAAACTCATTGGGTTTTGCTCAGAAGATGGGAGATAACGGAGCACTTGGGATAAGTCTTGTTGCTGTTGATTTTGGAGATATTCCAATTACTACGGTTAATCAACCAGAGGGTACTGGTGGATTTTACTCTCCAGGTTTTTTCCATATGGGCTTAGGATATTCACATACATATGACAATAAAATTTCTGTTGGAATTTTAGCTCGTGGTATTTCTGAAGCTCTTCCTGATGTTTCTGCTTTTGGATTCGCGCTCGACGCGGGTGTACAATATGTAAGTGGGGATAAAGACGAATTCAAGCTAGGAATTACGCTAAAAAATATTGGATCACCAATGAATTTCGGTGGTGGTGAAGGTTTGTCTTTTCAGGGCGAAAAGCCAGAAGGTGAAGGCACGTATCAGTTGACATTTAATCAAAGAGCGGAGGGTTTTGAATTACCTTCAGTTTTAAATATTGGAATCTCTTATGATTTTTATTTGGGAGAGACCAACTACATTCGCGGTGTCGGTAATTTTACTTCTAATGCCTTTTCTAGAGATCAAATCGGTGTCGGTGCTGAAGCGATGTTTTTTGATAAGTTTGCTTTAAGAGCCGCTTATAAATTAGAGGTTGGAAATTCAACAAATGAAGAGGCAGAAAACGTTTATTCAGGATTGGCATTTGGTGCTTCTGTTGATGTACCATTGCGAAAAGCAGGTTCGCAACGTCTCGGTATTGATTATGCTTACCGTACTACAAACCCTTTTAGAGGAACGCATAATTTTGCCGTAAGAATGAGTTTCTAAATCAAGCATTTAGAATAAAAGATAGATTTTAATTATCTTAGATATATTAGAAAACGTTTCTACTTTATTGTGGGAACGTTTTCTGTTTCTAAAGATTATTGCAAATAGTTAAAATTAATGTTATGTCAGTTTATAATTACATGACACAAGAAGGTTATGATAAGCTAAGTAAGGAGATAGAGGAGTTAAAAACTACAGGGAGACAAAACGTCGCTAAAGCCATTGCAGAGGCACGTGATAAGGGAGATTTGTCAGAGAATGCGGAATACGACGCAGCGAAGGATGCCCAAGGTATGCTGGAAGCAAAAATTAATGAGCTAGAAAAAAGTTTGGCCAATGCTCGGGTAATTGATGAAAGCCAATTGGATACTTCAAAAGTTACTGTATTGTCCAATGTCACTATAAAAAATAAAAAGAACGGTGCTCAATTAACCTATAAATTGGTCTCAGAAACCGAAGCAGATTTGAAGCAAAAAAAGATTTCTGTTAACTCTCCATTGGGTCAAGGATTATTGGGAAAGGCTATTGGAGATACAGCTATAGTAGAAACGCCACGGGGTAATTTGGAATTTGAAATTATTGAATTGAGTATCTGATGGCGAGTATTTTTAGTAAAATTGTCTCTGGAGAAATTCCTTGTCATAAGATTGCGGAGTCAGATACTTGTTTAGCATTTCTAGATATTAATCCTTTACGGTATGGTCATGTGTTGGTCATTCCTAAAGTAGAAGTTGATTATATTTTTGATGTTGAAGATGATTTGTTAACTGATATGATGCTTTTTGCAAAAAAAGTCTCAAAAGGCATTATGCAAGTTTTTAAACCCAATCGAGTAGGTCTTACCGTTATAGGATTGGAAGTTCCACATGCGCACATCCATTTGATTCCGATTAATTCTCTGCACGATATGGATTTCACAAAACCAAAAATGAAACATGACCCAGAAAAATTTGAGGCCATAGCGAAAGAGATTGCGAGCTATTTGGACTAGTTGACTTTTTTGGGATTTTCTTTGATAAATTGTTCCCACCCCGAATACTTGCTTACTCCGAATAAAGGATTTCCAGTTTGATTGAAATAGCATACTGCAGCGGCGAGTGCATCGGTAGCATCCAAATATTTGCTTTCAATTTTTTGTTTGAGTATAGTATTCAACATTTTTGAAACCTGTTCTTTGGATGCGTTACCATTTCCAGTAATTGATTGTTTGATTTTTTTAGGAGAGTATTCTGCAATTTCTAAACCCATAGTCATAGCAGCAGCCATCGATACGCCCTGTGCTCTTCCAAGTTTTAACATCGACTGTACATTTTTACCGAAAAAGGGAGCTTCAATGGCCATTACCGTCGGTAGATAAGTTTCTATAATTTCTTGAAGCTGTAAAAAGATCTCTTTTAGCTTTGTTTGATGATTTTCAAAACTTGCAAGTTTTAAAACACCTAGTGTGATGAGTTTCATTTCTTTTCCTCGTACTTCGAGAATTGAATATCCCATCAAATTAGTCCCTGGATCAACACCAATAATCTTATAAGTATCCTTCATCAAATATAAAATTACTACTATATGATCAATAAGTGCTTGACATCAGCTAAAAATGAAAATATTGTTCATAAAGCTTAATTTGCAAGACAATCAGAAAATTGACAGAAAGTAAAGCCAAATATAGATTTGTTATCAATAATGGACTAAAGTTGCTGCTATTGGCAGCTCTTTCTATGGTCTTGTACCATCAATTGATTAAGCATCAAAATCTAGATCAATTCAAAGAACAATTTGTTTTAAATTGGCGCCAAGGCAATGCAATGCTCATTTTTGTAGTGATATTTCTTATGCCTTTCAATTGGTTGCTTGAAGCGATAAAATGGAAGAAATTATTAAGTCCTTTTATTAACATCACTTGGTTTAGATCACTGAAAGGTGTTTTGTCAGGCGTTACCTTGGCAGTGATCACACCAGCTCGAATCGGCGAATATGGGGGTCGAATTGCAGTACTACCCGCAGAAAAGAATTGGTCTGGCTTAGTAGCTACTTTGGTGTCAAGCATCAGCCAAAATCTCAGTAATGTGATTTTTGGATTTGTCGGTGCCATCTGCTTCATCACCCTGTATTTGGACATTGAAACTTATGCCGTATGGGGACTGGTGTTATCTGGCACTTTTGTGTTGATATTTGCGATACTTATTTATTTCAATATCTCCAGTTTTAAACGCTTATTGAAGAGTGTTTTGCCAAACAAGGTGTTAATTCGATTTAAGAAACAGTTAAATATGCTAGCTCAGTATGACGATAATATTCTTAAATCTGCCTTCAAATTATCAGTCCTCCGCTACATTATTTATTTGACTCAATATGTATTGATTCTAAAAGTATTTGGCATCCAAATTCCTTTAATGGCTAGTGTTTCGGGCGTTGCGCTTATTTTCCTGTTTCAAAGCGGAATACCTCTGCCTCCGGTCTTAGGAATCGTTGCTAGAGGGGAGATTGCTCTCTATGTCTGGTCATTGTTTTCTACAAATGTCATCGGAATTTTAGCGGCTACTTTTGCGTTATGGATAATAAATCTGATTATTCCTGCATTATTAGGACTGATAATCGTTCTTAATGTGAATATTCTAAGATCTTTTGGCTATGAACGGAAATAAACTTTTTAAGTACCTTTTGTATTTTTTGATTCCCTTTTTGGGCGCTAAATATGTTACAAGTAGTCATTCTCAGAATACTAAGAATGTTTATGATTTGGATCTTTGTTCGATAGAAAACGAAACCTTCAATGGAGGAGAAGAATTAGTTTATAAGCTTTACTATAATTGGAAGTTTGTTTGGATACCCGCGGGAGAGGTAAAATTTAAGATAGAAGAAAGTGATACGGTCTACGATATTTCTGCTGTAGGCAAAACTTATTCTTCTTATGATAATTTCTTTAAGGTTAGGGATTATTTTTATTCAACCGTTGACAAAGAGACGATGCTTCCCATTTCCTTTAAGCGAGAAATAGAAGAGGGAAATTATAGATTGTTTGATAGTATCAGTTTTGATCAGAAGAATCAAACGGCTCTTGCAATTCACGGAAAAAGTAAAGAAACTGCAACCGAAACTGAATTTGAGATGGGGGGATGTATGCAAGACATGTTATCGTTGCTCTTTTATATCCGCAATGTGGATTACTCGGATGTCCCAAAGGGTAGTCAAATTCCACTAAAACTCTTTTTTGATAAAGAAATATTCCCTCTAAAATTAGAGTATGGTGGAAAAGAAAAGAAGAAAAAAATCAAGGGTTTAGGAAAATTCAGGACACTCAAGTTTATTCCAGAAGTTGTGGCAGGTGAAGTTTTTGACGAGGATACCAAAATGAAAATCTGGGTAAGTGATGACCAAAACAAAATTCCATTATTGATAGAATCCCCAGTATCAGTAGGATCCGTCAAAGCGGTTTTAAAAAGCCATAAAGGTCTGAAACACAAGTTTGATTGCAAGCGTTAGCAGGATTTCGTTTCAATACATAATATTTTCAGATTTTTGGCTTTCGCCGAAAGGCAAAAAGATCGGAAGAATATGCTTTGATAGATATTATATTCCTTTCAATTAGCCCTAATTAATCCCTTCATAGTCCTGTTTTTTCCATGAAATAGTCTATTTTTAGAAGATGTCGTCGACTCAAAAAAATAGATAAAATGAATTCAAACGAAAACTACGGCCAAAGGGAATTATTTGGTCACCCAATCGGATTATATGTACTTTTTTTCACTGAAATGTGGGAACGATTTTCTTATTACGGGATGCGTGCCATTTTGGTACTTTATATTACTTCAAAAACCATGGATGAAAACCCTGGGATGGGTTGGACTGATGGAGATGCCATTTGGCTTTATGGCTGGTATACAATGCTAGTGTATGTAGCAAGTATTCCTGGTGGAATATTGGCCGATAAGGTATTTGGACAGAAAAAAGCAGTACTCTATGGAGGCTTGATCTTAGTTGCAGGGCATACTATATTGGCGATTACTCAAGATTGGGCCTTTTATACCGGTTTGGGATTGATTATTGCCGGAGTTGGATTACTGAAGCCTAATATTTCTACAATGGTTGGAGGACTTTACAAAACTGGTGATGAGCGTAGAGATAAAGGATTCACTATTTTTTATATAGGTATTAATATAGGAGCTTTTCTTTCAAGTTTAATTGTAGGGTATGTAGGAGAAACGGTAGGATGGCATTATGGTTTTGGACTTGCTGGTATCGGAATGCTTTTAGGAATGTTGGTTTATTTATGGGGATTAAAACACTTAGAGGGTGTTGGGGAATACATCGGAGATGCTAAAAGTCCAGATAAGGAGTTTAAAGATAAGCCCTTAACTAAAATCGAAAAGGATAGAATGATTGTTATGTTTCTTTCTTTCTTTATTATTATCGTTTTCTGGGGTGCTTTTGAACAAGCAGGTGGATTAATGAATCTTTATGCTGATCAAAAGACAGACCGAATGTTAGGAAGTTTTGAAGTGCCCGCTTCCTGGTTTCAATCCGTTAATGCATTTTTTATCATAACACTTGGTACAGCAGTGGCTGGATTTTGGTATCGTTGGAAAATGAAAGGGAAAGAAGCATCATCATTATTTAAGATGGCCGTTGGATTGATTATAATGGGTTGGGGATTTATGTTTATGAGATTTGCTAGTCAAGAGTTTGAAGCAACAGGTTCATCCGCAATGTATTGGTTAGTATTAGCATATTTATTTCATACTATTGGTGAGTTATGTGCCTCACCTGTTGCATTATCATTTATCACAAAATTGGCTCCTGTGAAATACGCTTCTTTTATGATGGGTGCATATTTTGCCGCTACAGGATTTGGAAATAAATTGGCAGCATATATCGGAGAATCAGCACAAGACGCTGGAGAGATATCTATTTTCACAGGATTGGTTATTTTCTGTTCAGTAATAGGACTACTGGTACTTCTGTTACTCAAACCTTTAAAACGATTAACACATGGAGCAGAAGACCTTCAGGTAGATACCGGACATTAATTGTAATAACGTAAAAACAAAAACGAAAAATATGAGTGATCACACAATTGAGATAAAACCAGAAGTGATGGGACACCCATCCCAACTGTTTGTTCTCTTTTTTACCGAAATGTGGGAAAGATTTTCCTACTATGGGATGAGAGCTATTTTAGTTATTTTCCTTACAGGAGTAATAACCGGTGATAATCCTGGATGGGGTTGGTCAAGTGAGGACGCCTTACATCTCTTAGGAATTTATGCCTCCTTGGTTTATCTAACACCGATAGTAGGAGGTTGGCTAGCAGATAATAAAATTGGTTATCGATTGGCGGTCGTCATTGGTGCTTTATTAATGACCTTGGGTCATGCTTCTATGGCTATTGAAACACCAACGTTTCTTTACATAGGCATTGCTTTGTTAATAGCAGGTAATGGTTTTTTTAAACCCAACATGACTTCCATCATTTCTAAATTATACGAAGGACACGATGAGAAAAAGGATGGTGCCTATAATATATTTTATATGGGCGTAAATGCAGGAGCTTTCTTAGGTATATTGCTTTGTGGCTGGGTAGGTGAACGAATAGGATGGTCCTACGGGTTTGGATTAGCTGGGATATTTATGTTGATGGGCATGTTGCAGTTTTATTTTGCTCAACCAATTTTTGGAAACCTTGGTGATAAACCTGTCACAAAAGAATTGGATAACCAGGAATCCGTATCTGAAGATTCAATGATTGTTCGTAATCCTTATACGATGTTTGATTACCTTTTGGTAGGAATTTTTACCATTTCAGCGATAGCATTCATATTTACGGATTATGTCCCAGCCTCCATTTCGGCATTAGTTTCTTTTATGTTACTTCTGATGATCAGAATTCCTCGTTATGTGAAACTTGAACGGGATCGATTGATAGCATTTGGAATATTTTGTTTATTTACGATCATTTTTTGGGCTGCTTTCGAACAGGCAGCTGGTTCATTACCGATTTATACTCGAGATTTCACCGATCGATTTTTAGAAGGTGGTGCAGCTACAACCTTTAAAATCATAGATTTATTAGTTACGGTGATACCACTAGGAATTATTACCTATGTGCTAATGCTTCTTTTCAAAAGAACGTTCAATCGGATATCTCTTTCAAACATGATTTTAGGATTTAGTTTTTTGATTGTTTGGGCAATCGTTTTCTACAAATTGTATTTAGATTTCCAAACAACAGACACCGAGGTTCCAGTGACATGGTTTGCTATTTTAAATTCCTTATACATCATCATCTTTGCACCATTGTTTACCAAATGGTGGGATAGTAAATACAATCCTCCAGCTTCCGTAAAATATTTCTTAGGACTCTTTTTGTTAGGAATAGGATTTGGATTTCTTGCAATGGGCGCATGGAGTGTGCCGTCAGGCGCAGAAACCGCCAAGTTGAGTATGGCTTGGTTAGTCCTTGCATATTTATTTCATACTTTGGGCGAGTTGTGCTTGTCGCCAATGGGACTATCATACTTGAGTAAGTTGATTCCAACACGTATGATTGCCTTCATGTTTGGAGTTTATTATTTGGCTATTGCTATTGGGAATAAATTGGCCCATTATATAGGGGGAGATATTGATAACATTACTGCCGAGTATAGTCTTTCAACATTCTTCTTAATATTCACGATTATTCCAATTGGTTTAGGAGTGATTGCTCTGTTATTGCATCCTGTATTAAAACGATTGATGCATGGAGTACACTAATTATTTAATTAGGAGATAATATAAAGAGCCAAGCTATTCAAACAGCTTGGCTCTTTTAATTTAAAATGCGAGGGCAACAAAAATGGTAAGTGTAGCTTGTTTTGATTTCATACTGTGCGTTCTAGTGCTGCTTGTAGAATTTTGAATCAATGTGAATTCGGCATCATTAAATTGAGTCGTTCCTACTTCGTAATATGCTCCAAAGCTTATCACTTGAAGATCAATATTTATGTTTAAAGAATGATATCGTGAATATCCAAAATTCGAATTCATGGTATACGAAGTATTAACATTTGGGTTTTCTTTGTACCGCATATTTAATACAGCGTTAGTATGATATTTATACCCACCATAAATTGAAAACTGTTTGTTTAAATGGATTAAAAAAGAAGGACCCAGTTTTGGTCCAATGCTTATCAATGGAGAATTTGACGCCTGACTTATGTTTCCTGTATCAAAATGATCGACACTTACTGAAAGGTAGGTCGCATCTAATCCTAGTCTAAAATGATTGTTAAATTTAACCACGCTAAAGACATTTCCCAATTCAGCAGTATACCCAAACGATCTTTTAACTTGACCAACACGGCTAAGTAAAAAATTTGAGGGGGTTGAAGAAGAACCTATCGTCTCAAAATCATATTCGGAGGCCGCTAGCCGATATCCAGACTTCATGTAAAATATATGATTTTGAAAATCTTTTTCTTCCTCTTCATTGACAACTGAGTTGACAACCGTTTTAATTTCATTAGGAATTTCTTGTCCGATTAAATTGAATGATAAAAAAGTGATAATACTAATGATGCTTAAAATTTTCATAATTATTATTTTTTGGTTTTGTCGTTCACAATGAGTTAGTAAAGCATTTGCAATTCAAAGATAGGTTTGATTGGTTTTCTTAAATTACGAGACTTCGTTATTGGTTCGAACCACTTCGTGAATTGCAACTAGAGGAAAGGAAATTATCTTTAATCTTAAGTTATGTCTGCCCATGAAGGGGTTATGTGTGGCCAAGATCACTTACATGGTCAAAAGAAGAGAAGCCTTTGTTTTAGGCTTTCGCCGAATGTGAAAGTAGTATGCTAAACAGATGTAATTTTAAATCCTTTCAATACTAGTTTAACACGACAACAGATATTCCTTCAGTATTTGATTTCCAGTTAGGAACATTTATAATTCTACTATTAAATTCAATTGAAATGGAAGAGTCCTCACTTGTGCTAAAAAATTGATCTATGCCTGATAAAAAAGGAATGCCGTTAAAAAGTAAATGAGGAGTTAAGGAACTTTCACCATCGCCATCATCAAATAGGAAGAATGCTATCGAAGTTTGTTCGGCAGAGGTAAATTGAGGAATAGATAATTCTTCATTATTGACATGTAAATTATCTCTTCCGGCTATCACTGCTTGATTGGATGAAAATAAGGCCACCACACTTTGATTGTCATCATTGGGAATACTCGCCAATAATATTCCTGCACCAGTGGTCGGAGGAGGAAAACTTCTCAAATAAATGAATCGATTGGATCGGATAAAAGGTTCGAAGTAATAATGGATTTTTCGAAAAGAAGATTCCACTCTGGAAATTTCAAATTCATAATAAACATTTTTTTCGCCTTCAAAAGGTCCCCAGTTTCCATCAATAGAAACCAGATCGGCTACAGGAGAATTGCTTATTCGTTGTCCAGAATCAGGATCGATTTCATACACTTTTACAAATGCATCTGTCTGTGGAGTGTTGGCACCAAAGTCAACCATACGACCTTGAAGAATTATCCTTCCCTCTTCTTGAACAGCTAAGTGGCTTGGACTTTCTCCTTCGAAAAATTCATAGATGGCTTCAAAAGTTTCAGCAGAAGTGGCAATTTGAAAATGATCTTTACCGGGTATACTCACATTGGTCGCCTGAGGGATATCACCTCCCGCTACAATCAAATCATCAGGTGACCATATGTTAATCATAGCAACTTCGCCATTTGGACCAGGAGGTGCTGCATTTACAAAGCTTCCAAGATGCGCATAATGAGCAATCTTATTTGCTCTAGTAGGGTCTTCACAATAAGTATAGGACAATCCACCACCTGCAGAATGACCGACAAGGTTTACTTGCGAATAACCGGTTTCTTCAAGAATATTGTCAATAAAAACATCTAAATCCATTTCGGATGCATCCGTCCCCAAAGAATTCCAGTCAAAGGCATATAGCTTTTCAGCACAAAAACCGTTGCTTGAAAATCGTAATGCTTGTAAAGCAAAATTATCACCAGACCCTAATGCACCATGCACCATTACCACAGGCAATTGATTTTGTTTACAAGGAACATCCTTATACTCAGGTTTGTCACAAGTACAGGAAAGGAGAAGACCAACGAAAATGAATAGCGTAATATTTTTAAGCATAAGTGAATCTTTAAAGTCTTTAGATGCTTAGTAAGATATTATTCAATTAGGACTTATTATAAGTTGTCCTATCATTTTTGATAACATTTTAAGAAATCAATGACCTATATAAAATTTCTTTTCGCTATGAAAAATAAATACTTTCTCGTTTTTTGGTTTTTGGTCACATATCATCTATCTGTTGCTCAGTTCAATTCTGTGCTAAATACCGCACATCAAAATGAGACTATGTATGAAACGACCAATATGCATTGTGAGCCTGGAATACGGTTTACGGCTGGAATTATAAAGAATGTAATTCAGCAGCAAGGAAACGATAGGCTTATTTTTGGTAAACTGGACTCCAACGGAAATTTGGTTGGAAACTATCAAATTTTTCCTGCGAATGCGACTACTAATATTTTAATTTTTCCAAACATTGAATTAGAGCCTTTATTTGATCTGGCTTCTGGAAATTGTATCGGGTATGTCTTAGCTATTTCTATTTCAGAAAATGGAGGAAATAGCTTTAAACCGATCATCTTGATAACGGATGTAAACGGTAATTTACTTCACCAAATAGATCCTCTACCAACAAACAATAAGTCAGAATTTATCAATGAAATTATCCAAGATAATTCTGGTAATATCGTAATGGTGGGTTCGGTAGAAAGTAATGGGCAAAGTGATTTACTGATTATTAGAATGGATACGAATTGTATCAACGTCGAGGTAAGTCAGTTACAGTTTATAAATGCAGACGGTTCGATAGGTTCGAGTAAAGGAAATGATATCGTCGAAATTATACCTTCAAATGGTACTCCTCGATATGCTATTACCGGGGCATTTGAGCAAAATTCATTACTGATCACAATAGATACCAATTTGGATTATACCCATGCAAAAATTTGGAACATTGATGATAATCCAAATACTCATGAAGAGGGCATCGCAATTGTAAATAATGCTGCTTCTTTTAACATAGTAGGAATTGGAAGAGAAGATATTGGAACACCGTGGCAAAATAGGTTTACATATTTTTCACGTTTCAGTGCCTTGAGTTTTAATTTTTTGGATTTTAACGACATGAATAAATTCAATATTAATAATTCAGCTAGCTACCCAACGGATATGATTCTTAATGTCGCGCAGAATGGTTATGTTATTTCTGGTGCTTCAGATTTGTGTGAGCAAAACTGTAATTCAATTGAGGCTAGTCCAATGTTAATTCAAACTGATTTAATGGGCAATCTAAATGTGGCAACCTTGCATAAAGGAGTATATAATAATACTTCAACTGGTCATGGAATTATTTATGATATAGAATTAGATTCTTTTGAATATCCTTTTGCAGGGAAATTATGGGAAAATCCACTTACTCCAAATTTTGAATATATGCTCGGTGAAGCAGATATTAATTTGGAAACCAATGAAGCGTGTTATGATTCAACATCGTTCACCCAAACAGCGCTATTTCCCTTAGTACTTAATATAGTACCTGTTAGGGCGGATGTGGTTCCAGTTCCAGAATTGCCTTTCTTTACTCTAGGTGAAATTCCAATACAACAAGAAATCTGTGTTGAACCATGTTGTTCATCCGACTTAAATGATTTTTGTAATAAAATAAACAACTATAGTTCAATCATCAATTTATGCGATGTAGACATTATTTTCGCTAGTCTAGATTCTTGTCATGAAGTGACAATTGATTGGGGGGATGGATCTCCAATTGGAGTATATTCTTACAATGCGATTATTCAACATTCTTATGCAACGAGCGGAAGTTATGTTATTAATGTTACCGTTACGGAATATGACCAGCACATGATGTTATGTTATTCTAAAAGTTTTTCAATTCCTCTTCTTTTAGATTGTACTGAGGACTGTCCGATTGATTGTAATGATTTTAATTGGACTCAACATGATACTCCATTTATTAAGGACATGGTGGAATGGAATGGTAACATTGTAGTAGTGGGTAGTTTTACAAGTTTACCCTCTCAAAATGTTGCGATGTGGGATGTTTGTTTGGAACAATGGGTCGCCATGGGAGATGGATTTGATTTTGAGGTAAAAGCGGTTGAAGTATTCAATAATGAAGTTTATGTAGGCGGAGAATTTACTTCAAGCCTTGGGGTGAATGGAATTCCATTAGCAGGAATTGCAAAATGGGATGGGATTAGTTGGACGGATATTGGAGGAGTGCAACATAGCCTTTCCTTAAATACTTATGGAACAGTCTTAGACTTACACAGTACAGGAAGTGAACTAATAGTTGGTGGCTACTTTGAGGATGCAAATAATCAAGCAGGAATATTAAATAATTTGGCAAAATATGACGGTACTGTTTGGTCGAATGTGAATATATCCAACCCTTTTTCCAATACTGATAAAGTTAGCGGTATTGGTACTTACAATGGAGAACTTGTCGTAGGAGGGTGCTTTGCAGATGGGATTCTTAGATTATCGGGAGGAGCATGGATTGGCTTTAATGGAGGACTAGATGTAATATCAACTTGTGGCAATTATTATGAAGGTGTTCATTCAATATATCAGCTTGGAAATGATCTTTATGTCGGTGGATCATTTGATGGAGCCATAAATACAACTGCAGTTTTAAATACTCAACGATTAGCTAAATGGGATGGAGCTAGTAATAGTTGGGTGTCGTTGGCTAATATAAATCCAGCAAACTCTGTTGTTACAGATATTCAAGACTTATCTTGTGGATTGTTGATTTCAGGATCAATTCGAGAAATAGATAATAATTTGATCAATGCACAAGGATTAGCCTTGTTGAGTAGTGCCACGGGCTTATGGGAAGATGTCACACCCTATGGTGCTATTTACGAAGATTTATTGCTTATTCATGATCAATGTACTGGGGACTGTCGATTGTTTGCTGCTGGTGAGGGTCCTTTTATCGAACATACTCCGCCAGTGCCAAACCCATGTGACTCTTTAGATTGGGTAGGAACCGATTTTTTGGTTGATACATTGTGTACAGTAAATGCAGTTTATGACATTGCGATTACTCCCGTTTTCAATAATGTCACCCCAGATTGGATAGAATATGATTATGAATGTAATTCTAGTGTTGACCTAATTGACAATACATTTGGTACCCTTAATATTTATCCAAACCAGTCCGGACCCTATCAAATTTGTGCTACTGCTTTTAAAATCTTCCAAGGTGACACTTGTACTTTCGATTGGATGGATATTATAGATATTGAAGATTGTCCATTAAATATTATCGATTGCTGCGAATTAGAACCATGGAGTTTTAAGAATGATTTGTTTAATGCTAAACACTTTTTAAATTTTTCCAACGAATTATATTTTTGGGGACATACCAATGGTTTTGGAACGCACGGGTTTTATAAATATGATGGAACTAATTTTGTTAACCTAAACCATCCAAACCCGAATACCTTTGTTTTGAGTGATCCAAATAGTTTGATGACAATACATCAAAATGAAGTATATACATCTAATGCATCAGCAAATGCAACAAGCAATGTATTTGAAGTTCATAATTTTGATGGAATTAACTGGACTCAGATTGGAGATTTTGTTTGGACCAGTAATCCCAGTGATACTAGAGTATATTTAACTTCAACAAGTGTAGGATTGTTAGCATATGGAAGGTTTGATCGTGTTAATACTTCAAATCTAAATGTTACGAACAATGTTGCTATTTGGGATGGAGTAAACTGGACCAGCCTAAATAATATTCCTAATTCTAGCATTATCAATGTAGTTGGTGAGTTACAATCTAAATTGGTATTTGTCGCTGATTTTGGTACAAATTATAATAATGTCGTAGTTTATAATTTGTTAAACAATTCAATTAGCATTCCACAGCAAGGATTTAACCTATGGAATGCTGCAGGTCCTCATTGGCATACAAGCCATAGAAACAAACTTATAATTGGAGGTGATTTTCATCTACTAGATTTGAATGGAAACCCAATTTCAGGATCTTCGGGTTTGTGTCAATTTGATGGAAATACTTTTACTTCAGTTGGAAACAACTACCAAGAAGGAGTTTCACTTTCTGGATTTTTAGATGGTGCGGAATTAATAATTTCTGGACATTTTGGTACAACTACCAATGGAAATATAAATGCTCAAAGACTTTGCAATCTCGATTGGGAAGTCATTAAAGAAGATGTGAGTTGGGCTTGTGATGCGATTGGCAAAATCTCTGGAAACTATTATATAAATAATTCGGGAGATCTGGAATCTTCAATTTGTTCTCCGATCTCAAGTATTTCGCAGAATGAAAAATTAGATTTGGATTTAAGAATATTCCCCAATCCGTCTTCTGATTATTTAAATATTGAAATGAATTCGGTAGAGAATATAAAGAACATTAAAGTGGTTCATGTGTCAGGAAAATTAATATTGGAAGAAGAATTAGAAACAGAGTTAACAAGAATAAATATTCATGATTGGCCATCGGGAGTCTATATTCTAATCGTGAAAGATCAAAGAGAAAAGACTTCAACTGCTAAGTTCATTAAACAAGATCCTTAATCAAAGAAAACAAAAGGAAAGTGAGCTAGACGCTTTCCTTTTGTTATAGTATTTACCACTTATTTCTCTAAGCCATCTACAATAATGCGTTCTTCTCTATTGGCCAATTCCCAAGTTAGATAAAAGATGTGTTTGGTAATTACTTCCATTTTATCAAATAGTATTTTGTCAACGGTATCAGTAATTCTATGATAATCCTCATGAACGCCACTAAAAAAGAAAATAGCAGGTATTCCTTTTTTGGCAAAATTGTAATGATCAGAACGATAGTAATATCGATTTGGATCATCTTCGGAATTGTAGGTATAATCAAGCGTTAGTTGAGAATGTTTCTGATTAATTTCTTCATTGATACGGTGTAAATCCGAGCTCAACCGATCAGATCCTATTGCATAGATGTAGCGATGATTATCTTTATGCAACTCATCCACTCGCCCGATCATATCGATATTAACATTAACCACATGATTTTTTAAGTCAAACAATGGATTGTCCGCATAATATTCTGAGCCCAATAAGCCTTTCTCTTCACCTGTCACATTAAGTAATAAAACTGTTCTTCTCGGACGGACACCCATTTTTATTCCTTCGGCGAAAGCCTCAGCCATATCAAGGACGGCACTAGTTCCAGACCCATTGTCATCTGCTCCATTATAAACTTCATCTCCTCTAGTTCCGATATGATCTAAGTGTGCGGATACAACTACAATTTCATCTTTTTTATCAGTTCCTTCGATAACACCAGCTACATTTCTACTCTCCAAAGTTTTAAACCATTTTTTCATGTACACCTTAAAATCTGCTTTCAAGTCGACCTTTTTAGCTTTTCCTTTTTTCTTGGATCGATCTCTCGACTTGATTACCTTCTTTTCTTTGTCACCCCAAATTTCTTTTGCAATATTTGTGCTGATATAACAATGATTGGCAAATGGTATTTCATCATTTAAACGATTACCCAATTGCATGCCTGGGGACAACAATTTAGACCGATTTTCACCCAGCATTTTTTTAATGTCATTTTTGATAATCAAGACAAGCTTTACTCCTTTGGCTTTCGCCAATGCTAATTTTTTTGCATTACCGTTTGACCATTCAGAGATGGAATCAGTTTTGGTAATCCTTGAGATGCTATCTTTGTTGACAGGTTCACCTTCAAATATTAGAATTGTTTTTCCTTTAACATCATTCTTTTTGTAATCGCTGTAGTTATTATCATCTATTCCATAACCGAGAAATAAAACTTCATCAGTAATTATACTGTCTATACTTTCGTTCCGCTCCGGGAACGCTAAGTAATCCCACAGGTGTCGAAAACGTTTTCCGTTAATGTTCATTTCGGTCTGGTCCCACTTAGTCCAAGTAAACATAACTTCTTGATAGTAACTACTATCCCCAATAACTTTTGGAAGGTTTAAAGAATCATAATGATTGTAAATGTATTCAGCGGCCATTTCATTTCCTCGTTCTCCAGTTTCTCTACCTTCATAAGCGTCCGATGCCAAAATTTGCAGATGTGCCCTCATATCATCAGCCTTTATTGTATTGGCCATTTTGTATACAGAAGAGCTTGTGTCCATGACTATTGCAACCGTCGTATCCGGTTTGGTTACGCCACTATTATACTGCGCAAATAAGGTTGAATGAGTAAAAATGAACAACAGCAGAATGATATGTTTCATGTTTGATTTTTTCAACTAAAAATAATTAGCACTTTGAAATTTTATTAACTCTTCTCTTATGACGACCTCCTTCAAAATCAGTGGAAAGAAATTTTCTGATAATCAGATTAGTTGTTTTCATATCAATGAATCGAGCGGGTATTGCCAACACATTAGCATTGTTATGTTGCCTTGCTAATTTGGCTATTTCGGGGGTCCAACAAATCGCTGCTCTTATCTTTTTATGTTTATTCGCAGTCATTGCAACACCATTGGCACTCCCACAGATTACAATTCCAAATTTTGATCGTCCGCTAGAAACTTTTTTGGCAACAGGATGTACAAAATCTGGATAGTCAACCGATTCAGAAGAATCTGTTCCGTAGTCAGTAATGTCATAACCTTTTTTACTAAGGTATGCTATTATCTTTTTTTTGTATTCAAAGCCAGCATGATCGCAACCTATGGATATATTCATTTTAGTTATTTCTTTGCATTTTTTGAATATCGTAATCTCCCAATAATTTTTCAATCTCCGCACTAAAAGAGGGATCTTTAATCTTATCTAAACTACGTAATGCATCATCAGCACCTCTCATAGAATAACCAAAGTCATCTTTAAAACTATTAAACGCATCTTCTTCCAAACTGTCATAGAATGCCAGTTTTTGAGCAGTTACTTCTGAAAATAATCTTAAATGTTTCTTCGCAGAATCCATTCTATTAGACTTGATTAAAATATTGATAAAAGGGAAAATGCTAGAATCATAAGGGAAATTGAAATTTGGAAATGCTTCAAAATATTTTTCCGCCATGTTCGCAGCTTTTTCAAATTCTCCTCGTTCCGCAAAATCAGCAGAAGCTCTTAGCATAACCATTTTCATTGCTTGAACTTCTGCTCCATAACTTGTATTGACATAGGTGTCTTCCTTGTCAAAATTACCCCATTTCCACTTAGTCATGACGTTGTCGTATACTGTTTCAGCATCAACACGTCCACTACCATAGATGTAGAGCGTTCGATCACTTGAAGATTTTACGGGTACAACACGCAATCCCAATCCTTCCATTTGCATGTAATCTTGAAGCCCAAGAAGTTTTTCTGGGTTGCTAGTGATGGCGAAATAGATTGGCCGATCATATATATTGTTTGCTATAATATCCATAATAGCCAGCTGGTCTTTTGTAATGTAAGCATCATTACCAAAATTGATGTTGATTGCCGGAACAATATTAGCGGTATCCTTAACGGGCAAAATTCCATTCTTAAATATTCTTTCCTTATCGATAGGTAAGACAAGCTTTCTTGTTCTACTAATAAATTGATCTTGATATTTGGACTTTGGGCTCCCAATGAATTTTAATTCGTCATATATATTGATAGTTTGATCCTTCTTAGTATCGCGATTAATAAAGAACATCTGATTTCTATTCCGTCCTCGATATGCTTCCGAAGAGATGGATACTTTGATGGGAGCAGATTCGTTTAGTGCTCTCCTCATTTTATCAATATACCAGTCCACAGTGATTAAGGAAAGATTAATAACTCTTACATCTAAACGAATACCTTCGACCTCTTGAGCATACCACAGAGGATAGGTGTCATTATCCCCATAAGTGAATATCAAAGCGTTGGGAGCACAACTTTCCAAAAAGTTTGCAGCATAATCTCTGGCAGCGGTGTGCGAACTTCTATCGTGGTCGTCAAAATTTTGAAACAACATAAGTGCAGGTGCAACAACTCCGATAGCAATCGAGCCCGCGACAGGAGCTATTCCAGACATATTTAATTTTTCCTTTAACAAGCTATATAATGCAAGAACTCCTAGTCCTACCCAAATACTAAAAGTAAAGAAGGAACCGGCCAGCACGTAATCTCTTTCTCGCGGTTCATTAGGAGGTTGATTAGAATATATGATGATACCTAAACCAGTAATGAGAAATAAAATAAGCAAAACACCAAACTCTTTATCCGTTCTAAACCAATGAAAGAACAGTCCTAACAATCCCAGTAAAAAAGGAATAAAATAGTATTTGTTATGCGCGTCAGATTCTAAATATTCAGGAAATAAATCACTATTATACAAACGCATATCATCAATAAACTTGATTCCAGATACCCAGTGACCTTTGGATTTATCCCAAGGATGATATCCTTGTTTTCCATTTTGACGACCGGTAAAATTCCACATAAAATATCGGAAGTACATCCACTTCACTTGATAATTCCACATAAATCCGAGGTTGTATAGTTGACCTGGTTTTCCTTTTGGAGTTTCACCATTATTCAAGTATTTTCTCCATTGATTATGCAGGGCTGGTCTTCCCGAATCTGAATGTCCAATACGTGGGAATAAAATTTTGTCTGAACTTTTATAAATGTAGTCAAACTTGTCGTCGACAATTTCGTATCGATCTCCTAAAATTCCATATCGTTCTTCTTTATCTAATCCACTCGGTTGACCTTCATAATGAGGTCCAAACAACAATGGTCTTTCTCCATACTGTTCACGATTAAGATAAGGGATTAAACGAGTAGCATCACTCGGTACATTCATGTTTACTGGTGTATCGGCATTGGCACGAATAACAATTACACCTAAAGTTGAAAAAGCAATAACCGTCATTAAAGCTGACATGGTCAATAATTGTAAACTATGAAGTCCTTTTTGATGACAATATCTTAGTAGGAAAAATATCAAAGCACCGATTAAGAGCACGGTCGGTATCACACCATAATGAAATGGCATTCCCATACCATTTACCATTAGCATTTCCATGTTTTTCCATATGGTCGGAATTCCAACGATGACCACTTTCATGACAAAGATGATTCCAATTGCTCCAAGAAACATGCTAAAAAATGCACCTTTTATAGTCGGTTTTTCGTATTTCTTGAAATAGTATAAAAGCGCAATTGCTGGAAATGTCAAAATGCTTAAAAGGTGAACACCTATCGAGAGTCCTCCAGAATACGCAGCAAATACCAACCATCGATCATGAGTTCTTTCATTTGGCAGACTATACCATTTTACTGCTGCCCACATCGTGAGTGCTGTAAAGAAAGTAGACATTGAATACACTTCGCCTTCTACGGCAGAAAACCATATAGAAGTACAAAAAGCCGCCGTCAATCCTCCTACTAAACCGGTTCCACTCAAAAGGATGTTTTCATTTTTATTGGTCTCACCATTTCTTCCAACCAAGATGATTTTACCAAAAATCATCGTCATCGAAGCCACAAGTCCAGCCATCATTGCAGAAAACATTCCTGACATTAGGTTGATACTAAAAGCAATATCAGAGGGGTTATCACTGATTAATTCAGCAACCCAAGTGAACATTCTTCCGATTAATACAAATATAGAGGCACCAGGTGGGTGTACAACTTGTAGTTTGTACGCTCCAAGAATGAACTCACCACAATCCCACAAACTTCCTGTTCGTTCGACTGTTAGAAAGTAGACAATAAAGCTCATTATGAAAACAGCTATTCCTGTAAGATTTGAGGCTCTTTTGAAGGAATTCATAGAAGGATAAAGTTTAAATTATAAAGGATTAATCCAAGGGCACAAAGTTAACAATTATATGTATTTCGATGCCATTAGTTCGATGTCAAAGATATTAGTGATTTCGGGGGATTCAGAAGAAACCCCAATATTTATATCGCCCAAAATACGAAATTGCTCGTACTTTAATGCAGATTCGTCTAAATCACAGTTTTTGATGGATTTTAATGTAGTTTTGTTCATTATAAATTTTGCGATTTCTCGAAATGTTTAAAATTCTTTCAATTCTAATACTTGGTTATTTATTGTTTCGTTTGGTGTCCAAGCCAGCCTTAGCTAACAGTAGAGATGATGAAAAAGAAATCGATGAAAATGTTGGATATACCGAATATGAAGAAATAGATTAATGAATTTGACCAACAAAACCCAATTCTCTGACTGGATCATTTCCAAGAATAATCAATTCAGTATTATTAATAAGCCCTTTGGTATTCCCGTCCAGAAGGATAAAACAGGAGTGAAGTCCCTTCAAGAATTAGCAGAAATCTATTTCAAACATCCTGTTCATTTAATGAATCGCCTTGATCGTCCAGTCGGAGGATTAGTTTTGATGGCTCATAAAAAAACAGCCCTTGAATATTTTAGTAATAGCTTAAAAGATGGTCGGCTCACTAAACGATATTTTGCCATTGTAAAAGGCGTTCCCGAACCAGAAAGTGCCACTTTAAAAGGATTCATTAAGAAAAATTCAAAAGCAAAGAAATCATTCATAACAACAGCAAATGATCCTGACGGTAAAGAGTGTTCATTAGATTATCAACTGTTTCACAAATTTGACAACTATTCTGTCCTGGATATTCAACTTAATTCAGGGAGATTTCATCAGATTCGAGCCCAATTGTCCAATATACACCTTCCGATAAAAGGAGATGTAAAATATGGCGCCCGAAGATCAAATCGCGATCGATCCATTGATTTATTTGCCTATTCTATGGAAGTCCAACATCCTGTCACCAAGAAAAAAGAAGTTTATACAGCCCCTTTGCCAAATCACAATGGGTTGTGGGATAGCTTGAAGATTAAGGGAAATTAAGAATTGAGATTTCGGGACAATTCAATAGAGCGCTCCGAAAGTAATATGCCGAACTCTCGTTTCTAAAAATCTCTACTTCATATTAACACATTTTAAGACACTCGTTAAACATGTCCTAAATCATTTTTTAATGTTAACCTACGATGTAACAGAACAGTCTTAAGGGTACAACATTAAAAATAGCTTGTTTTTAATTTGTATTTGATCAGCATTACAATAGGGCTCTTAAAAAGTTAAGAGCCCTATTTTTTTAAGCTCATGAAAATCGAAGAATGGTTATCAGATAAACATGTCTAGCTTATTTTTTCCATTCGGCGAAAGCCAATAAAGAAATCCCAAAACTGAATAGAATAAACTACTCATTTCTTGAATATTGATTTCTATTTCTCTCTATTACTACAAATTCCATTTTAAATCCATATCCTTTTGTTGTAAATTCCGTCAAATTTGAAACTCAGATTATGACAATCGAATCTAAATTAATTGAAGGCAAAGCGACTCCTCGTGGAAAATATCCTCACGTAAAGCGAGTAGGTGATTTCATCTTTGTTTCTGGAACCAGTAGCCGAAAAGCGGATAATAGTTTTGCTGGTGTTGAAGTGGACGAAATGGGAACCACCAATTTAGACATTCGATTACAAACCAAAGCGGTGCTGGACAATATTGATGATATTTTGAAATCTGTCGGATCATCTTTGAACGATGTTGTTGATGTGACCTCTTTTTTGGTTAATATGAATGATTTTGGTGGTTATAACGAGGTCTATGGAAGCTATTTTGATCACAATGGTCCTACACGAACAACCGTAGCAGTGCATCAATTGCCTCACCCACATTTATTAATAGAGATTAAAGCAATGGCATACGTGCCACAAAAATAGACGATGAGCAACGACCTAAAATATTCGTCCATTCATTACAACGAGTATCTACAAGTTGATAAGATTCTGGACGCGCAAAAATTGAGAAGTGTTGAAGTAGAAGGCAAAGTGGCCCACGAAGAAATGCTTTTTATCATTACACACCAAGTGTACGAATTATGGTTCAAACAAGTCATTCATGAAATTGAATCAATTAATGAAATGTTTGATGACGGTTATCTTTCCGCCGAAGAAAGCATTACTTGCGTCAATCGACTAGACCGTATTGTTGAGATTATAAAACTGACCATTCAACAAATTGCCGTGCTTGAAACGATGACGCCATTGGACTTTCTTGATTTTAGAAATTATTTGTTTCCTGCCTCTGGTTTTCAAAGTTTTCAATTTAGAGAAATTGAAGTGATGCTGGGACTTAAAAACGAACAACGACATACTTATCATAATACGCCTTATCACGCTGTGTTTGATGAAAAAAAACAAGCACGTCTCAAAGAATTAGAAGAAGGAATGTCTCTTTTGCAACAAGTTGAAGCATGGTTGGAACGGACGCCATTCCTAGAATTTAAAGACTTTGATTTTCTCGAACATTACAAAAAAGCGGTGCGTAACATGCTGAATAAAGAACAAGCCGCGATTAAAAGTACAGAAATTTTAAGTGAGAAATACAAGCAAATGCGCTTGACAATGTTGGGTGATACGGACTCTTATTTTGGGTATATTTTTGATGAGAATATGTATAACGAATTGGTATCAGCAGGAAATGCAAGGATGTCATACAAGGCAACTGTAGCCGCCTTATTGATTAATTTGTATCGAGATGAGCCGATTTTTCAGCAACCCTTTCAATTATTGAACAAACTCGTAGAGGTAGATGAGTTTTTAACCACTTGGCGATATCGTCATGCTCAAATGGTATTAAGAATGCTCGGTAAGAAAGTAGGGACAGGAGGATCTTCTGGACATGAATATTTGAGCAAGACGGCTTCAGAGCATCAGATATTTAAAGACCTTCATAACATTTCTACCTTTTTGATACCACGTTCTGAATTGCCTGAATTACCCAAAGAATTGAAGGAACAATTGAATTTTCATTTTTCAACCAAAAAGAAAAATGCTTAGACTTCAGAATTACATAAATGGAGAGTTAAGAGGCCCTACAAACGGGAAGCATTTTGATAATGTCGATCCATCGACTGGAAAAGTGTTCTCTGAAATTCCAGATTCTCAAGAAGAAGATGTCTTATTGGCACTTGATGCCGCAAAAAAGGCTTTTCCACTTTGGTCGAATACTTCTCTAGATGAGCGTTCACGGATTTTAACTAAGATAGCAGATTTAATCAAAGAGCAGATGGATGATTTGGCTTTCGCCGAATGTCAGGATAATGGGAAGCCACTAAGTTTAGCGAAGCGAGTAGATATCCCTAGAGCAGAATCGAATCTTCGTTTTTTTGCACAGGCCATTACGCAATTTGCATCAGAATCTCATCGGACAAGTGATTCAATTATAAATTATACGACGAGGAAACCGATCGGTGTTGTAGGATGTATTTCACCGTGGAATTTACCTTTGTATTTGTTTACATGGAAAATTGCACCCGCATTGGCGACTGGAAATACCGTGGTCGCCAAACCTTCAGAGGTGACCCCAGTAACCGCCTATTTATTTTCTAAGATTTGTATAGAAACCGGACTTCCACCAGGAGTGTTGAATATTGTGCATGGTCTAGGTGGTACTGCGGGCAATGCAATTGTTTCGCATCCTGAAATTAAGGCAATTTCTTTTACAGGTGGTACAACCACCGGCGCTAAAATTGCATCTATTGCGAGCCCGATGTTCAAAAAGACTTCATTAGAACTCGGCGGTAAAAATCCAAACATCATTTTTGCAGATTGTGACTATGATAAAATGTTGAAAACTACAATGCATTCGTCTTTTGCCAATCAGGGACAGATTTGCCTATGTGGTTCTCGAATATTTGTTGAGAGATCGATATACGATCGCTTCAAAAATGACTTCGTTGAAAAAACGAATGCTCTAGCTGTAGGAGATCCGATGGATAAATCTTCCAAAATGGGCGCCGTAGTTTCGGAAGCTCATATGAATAAAGTTTTGTCATACATTCAACTCGCTAAGGATGAAGGAGGAACTGTATTGGCAGGAGGAGAACGAGTAAAATTGGGAGGTAGATGCGAGGATGGATTCTATATTAAGCCGACGATCATCGAAGGTTTGGATTATCAATGCCGAACCAATCAAGAAGAGATATTTGGACCAGTGGTAACGATTACTCCTTTTGATACAGAGGAAGAGGCATTACGAATGGCAAATAGTACAATCTATGGTTTGGCATCATCTGTATGGACGTCTGACCTAAGTCGAGCACATCGCATGGCTGATAAAATCGAAGCTGGAATTGTTTGGATTAACTGTTGGCTGTTGCGCGATTTAAGAACACCTTTTGGTGGAGTAAAGGCTTCTGGAGTTGGTCGTGAAGGAGGTCAAGAAGTATTAAGATTTTTTACCGAACCCAAAAATGTGTGTATCCAGTATGGTTGATTTACATCAAATGAATCGTATTAATGCCCACGCACATTTGTTGCCAGAGCCTCATGAGATTCCAAAATTTATGAAGGACAAAAAGATATTTTGGGTCGAAGACGATAAGCAATGGATGCGTCAGGGAGAATCATGGAAGCGTCCAGTAACAGATCCGAGTTTCTTTGTAGAAGAGAAGTTGGTTTGGATGGAAGAAAACAATATTGACCATGAAGTACTGATTACATTATCACAATTATATTGTAATGGCATCGACTGTGCATTAGCAAGGGATGTTATCCAATTTCAAAATGATTTCAATTGTGATATTCAGAATCGATATCCAGAAAAATTTACCGGTGGATTTGTAGTGCAAGCAGCCCACGTCAATGATGCTTTAGACGAAATTGACCGTTGCGTGAAAAAAGGGATGAAAGTGCTTTGCTTACCCACGCATTTTCAAACTCATGAAGGCAAATGGAAAGCCATTGCTGATATGAGCACAGAGGCAATATTTGCTAAAGCGGATGATCATAACTTGGCGATTGAGATCCATCCATATGATGCGCCGAAGATGATTAAGCTCGAGGATGAGTTTTGGAGATTTCATTTGGTATGGATGTGTGCCCAAACAGCGGACACCTATCACATGTTGACCCTGTTGAATTTTCATAACAAATATCCAGATACCAGAATCTGCTTTGCACATGGGAATCAGTTTGGACAAGTAAATTTTGGAAGAAGAAAGCAAGGCTACGCAGGACGTCCTGATTTATTTGAAAAAGCGACCAACCCAGATGATGGATTGTTTGCTCCCAATTTATTTTTTGATACATTGGTGCATGATACCATGTCTTTTGAATTATTAAAAAAACGACAAGGTGTAGATTCTATTTTGGCAGGATTGGATGATCCTTATCCCTTGGGTGAAATGGCTGGCGTAGAAAATTCTTACCCAGGTCGTGTGATCGATGAGGCTGAAGCCGAAGGAATAATTAACTCTGAAGAAAAAGGTCGAATTTGGAAAGAAAACGTTATCCACTGGATTCATGGCAAATAGAACATATTGGAATAAGAATAAAAGAGAAGCGCAGCCTGACGCCTTCGGTGGGTGGCGGGAGCGGCATTGTAGGGAAGCCTTAAGGCGTCTTGATTTTTTTTGCTTCGTTTTTTTCATCAAGGAAAAACAATGAAGGCCCGCCTGGCAAGGCAATGACAAAAATGAAAAACGATGATTGACTCTAGTAAAGAAAAAGCCTTAGAACTTGACGCAAATGATCCATTAAAGGATTTTAGAAATAAATACTATATCCCAAAACAAAAAAATGGAGAAGACCATATATACTTATGTGGAAACTCATTAGGCCTCCAGCCCAAAAACTGTAGAGACTATATTAATCAAGAATTGGATGATTGGGCGACTTTTGGTGTTGAGGGACATTTTCATGCCAAATATCCATGGATGCCTTACCATGAATTTTTGACGGATACCATGGCAGAAGTAGTAGGTGCCAAACCTTCCGAAGTGGTGGTGATGAATAGTTTGACCGTGAATCTTCATTTGATGATGGTTTCATTTTATCGTCCAACCCCCAAAAGAAATAAAATTCTTATCGAGTACAATCCTTTTCCTTCAGATCGATACGCGACTTGTTCGCAAATTAAACATCATGGATATGATCCAGAGGAGTGTTTAATCGAATTGAAACCTGATCAAGGAGAGAATGTGAGTTTAGAAAATATCAAAGAGGTATTGGATCAACATGGTGATGAAATTGCCTTAGTCTTAATTGGTGGCGTTAATTATTATACTGGTCAGGCGTATCGTAATAAAGAAATTACAAGTTATGCCCATGCCAAGGGATGTAAGGTAGGATTTGATTATGCTCATGGCGCAGGTAATTTACAACTCAACTTGCATGACTCAGGAATGGATTTTGCGGTTTGGTGCTCTTATAAATATTTGAATAGTGGTCCAGGTTCTTTAAGTGGATGTTTTGTGCATGAGCGACATCATGAAGACGAACATTTAAATCGATTTGCAGGATGGTGGGGTAGTGAAAAGAAAACTCGGTTTTTAATGGAACCTACTTTTGTTCCTATCAAATCAGCAGAAGCTTGGCAATTAAGTAACCCTCCAATTTTTCCAATGGCGGCTATGCGCGCATCGCTCGATTTATTTAAAGAAGCTGGAATGGATGCTTTAACGACCAAATCGAAAAAACTTACCGGATACTTAGAGTCTCTTTTACTTCAAAACGAGAATAATAAATTCTCTATTATCACTCCGAGTAATCCTGAAGAACGAGGATGCCAATTGTCCATTCAAGTTAAAGATGCAGACAAGAAACTTTATGATCAGATTACAGCGAAGGGAGTTATTGCGGATTGGAGAGAGCCAGATGTCATTCGTATTGCACCGGTACCGATGTATAATTCATTTGAAGATGCTTGGAAATTTGTGGAGTTGATGAATGAGGCGGTGAGTTGATTATCGCAGTGTTTGTTTATACTTAGAAGGGCTCATTCCCGTATTTTTTTGAAAAGCTCGATTAAATGCCGATCGAGAATTGAAACCAGTTTTTTGTGCAAGTGATTCTAGAGTAAATTTATCCTGACTTGGATCAGAAAGTAGAATCTTTGCTTCTTCAATACGATGCATATTGATATAGCTTGCAAAATTCATATTATAGGCGCGATTAATTGTTTTTGAAAGGAGTTTCATATTAGTATCAGTCAACTTAGACAGTCTATAAATGTTGAGATCTTCATTTAGATAAGGTCGATCTGATTCCATGATTTTTTCCAGTTTTTCTTTTGTAATCAAAAGGTTAGAATCAATATCGGAATGTGGTTCTATTTCAGAATTAATTTCAGAGTTAATCTCTACCTGATCCGGAAGTTCTTTTTGTGACTGCGCATATTTGTAAATAATGAGTAAATAAACAATAATCAATACAGCAAGAACACCTGTGTAAAAGGATGGAATTAATAAAAAAGCTAGTATGAAAAGAATAATAATAATGTATCCTAGAATAAAGGTCAATAACCATTTTAAGTCAACTCCATCTTCAAAAGAATAAACTTCCTCTACACTCTTTTTATGATTAAAATATAGTTTGAGGGCTAGATAAATATAAATCACATTCTGTATAAAAAATACAAAAATAATGGCGAAGAAATTCGAATAAGTCATTACATCTCTAACTAGTATGTGTAATTCACCATCTTCTTCAACTCTGTATAATGTGATGAACGAGATTACATTTATAAGTAATAATAGTAAAGAGGGTAAAAAATGAATTAAGGGACTCGAACTTTCCTGCTTTTTCTCCAGGATACAGATTCTCTTGACATAAAAATACATCATTGGTGCCAATGATATTGTCAAGACATAGAACATTAAAGAAAGGAAGTTGATAAAAGGATGACTTCCTTCACTTCCAAAAGTTGTAGTGGTATACATGGTTAACCATATACCTCCGATAATAAAATAGAAAAAAGCAAGAATTCGAGTCTTCCTGAGTATAGAATTCTTTAAATACAGTAGAAACCCAAGGGTTAAACTCAGGAAAAAATTTAATAGAATAAAAGTCCCTATAGATTTCAACGATCTAGTTTTTTGGTGTTTGAACAAGCAGAATCGCGGGCAATTCTTAATCTCGAAATTAAAGTATTAATATTTTAAATAGTAAAAAAGAAGGCATTTTCCCTTAACAAAACTCATAAAATCAATACAAAATTTGGAGCGAAACCGTCTTTCGCTACAAATCAAATTCTTTTTTTTTCAACAAAATGCCTTATAAATATACTTTTACGATCCCCAAGAAAACAAATTTACTTCATCCACAAAAAACAGAATAATGAATATGAGATTCTACACTCAATTTCATCGTAAGTCTGCGATGTTTAAATTTTCGATTTTTACAACTTTATTAATTTTATTATTTCCTCTCTGTGCAATAAGTCAAGTAAACTATACCACAGATTTCAGTTCAATGACAGATTGGACAGGAAGTGGTTTTGGGACAACGACTACGGACCCTTGTAATGGAACGTCTGTACGAGAAAATGTTTATTCAACAGCAACTTTAGAAGGAGATTTACATCGATCAGCGACTTTAGGAACATCCTTAGGGGGAGAAATGACTGTTACCTTTGATTACAAAGTAATTGATTATTCCGGAGGCGGTGCAACTCCAGCTTCCAGTTTCACCATGGTGGTACAATCAGGAACCTCAGCAAGTGGTCCTTGGACTACTGAATATACTGTTGTTCATACTGCTTCAACAGCTTGTGCAACCAAATCCTTCACCTATACGCCTCCAGCAGGATCAAATGTTTATTTGAAATTTAGAACAGATTGGATTGCTGGAGATTTTTGGGTGTACTATGATGATTTATCAGTAGTAGAATCATTATGCACGGCCCCAATAGCAACGACAACCTTAGTTCCTGATTGTGTTAATGGAGAATTTAGCGTTGATCTAATGGTTTCTAGCATTGGAGACGGGACAGGAGTGGATATTACATCTACACCTCCAAGTAATGATAGTGATTCTGAAACAAATGTTGGGACAGGTACTTATACTTTTGGACCTTATACTGCTAATACTCCAGTGACATTTTTAGTTGATGGTACTCCGTATGGAGGTTGTGATTTTACAACCGCTTCTGTAAATGAATTGTGTGAATGTTCAACTTTGCCCGCTGCAACGGTAAATACAACGAACTTGAATTGCACAAGCGCTGATTATGATATTGAAGTCACCGTCACAGGTTTTGGAGATGGGACAGCAGCAGATATTGAGATTGATGGGGTGGTCGTTCAGGCCAACGCTGTTTTGAGTAATTTATACACATTTACCGGATATGCTACAGGTACTCATACAGTAACTATTGTAGCTACTGGTGGAGCTTTTGTCACTTGTGAAACGGATTATATGGTTACAGAATCGTGTAATGGAGGTGAAACTTGTTCGGATGCAGTGAATATTTTAGGAACGACGAGTTCATGCGATTTAACAACTGCTACAAAAGACGCTCCTGCAGCTTTATTAAACTGTTTTGAAAACGTTGGTAATAATACTTTGGGAATGGGAACATGTTCAGGAGAAAGTTGTGCAGAGCATTCTGCTTATTATTATACCGATTACAAGGATATTTGGTATGTCATTAACTTACCAGCAGGCACAGATGAATTTTCTGTTCATTTTACAGGATTGACATGTGCTGTTGGAGTTTTTCCATATTCTAGTACATGTGGATCCCTGAATTTATTGAATGTTGGTACCGCGGGTTCTGGAGGACTTGCAGATTCGGATAACGATGGGACAATTGAAGTTGAAGCTGGGGATAGACCTTTTATCAATACCGATGGAGTCATTCATTTTAAAGGAGGTGATGTTCTTACTGCGACAAATGCAGGTAGTGCAATATATTTAAGGGTGTTTGCACATGACGATCTTGCTGCAGGATCTGCATGTAACGATGCGGATATAGTAAAATGTGCTTTTCAAATAGGGGTAACAGCACCACAACCAAATGATGTTTGTAATGATGGATTAAATATCAATAGTTTCGATGATGATGTAACCAATGACCCGGATTCATTTTTACCAGTGACACAAAGTGGTGATATCAGTCAAGCAAATGCCGATCCTGATACGCATGACGAGGTAAACGGTGAAACTTGCAATGGCATAACATTCAATACCGGAGAAGAAGATTTATGGTATGCATTAAGTACCCCGGATAACGGAAGTAATTACTATGTAGATATTGCTATTGATTTTACTGGTACAGCTGATGAGATTTATGTTTTATTGCATAATTATTGTTCTAATGGTGATATTGACCCAATAGGCTGTGCAAGTATTTCGGCCGACGGAATCGTCTCTTTTGATGCGAGCAATATTACGAATTTCGATAATGCCCTGACTCCAAATAATGATTACAACATAAGAATTGTAAAACCAACAGGGAGTACAGCAACTACATTTGACATATCGGCAAATTTAATTGCAGAAAACAATACATGTTCGATCATGCAAGAAACTTTCCCAGGTTTTGATTTACCACCAACAGGAGTTCTTGGCGCTGAAGTAAATATGAATTTCGCTTCTGATTCAGGTTCAGACCCTGTTACCGCAGGGAGAGACTTATGGTTTCAGTTTGACCCTCTTACAACAACGGATGGATTTGGGTTTACAACTGCATCAACTACTGCAGAATTGACGGTTGGTGGATTAGATGCAGGAGAGGAACTAACTTTATTGTTGTACAAAGGGAATACGGTTAGTAGTAATAATTGTAACGATTTAGCAGGAGACTATTTAGAATCATTAACGGTCACTGCCGATGGTATTGTAGAACTTTCTTGCTTAGATGAATTACATACTTCTGTTGATGGTGGATATATTGTTAGAGTCGTACAAACGGCCGGAGGAACAATAGTAGATAATGCAACGATAAATGCTGATCCTCAACCAGCTGGCCCAATGAATAATGATTGTGAAAACATTTGGAACGGAGGTCCAACTAATTTAGGATGGACGGATCCATCACCAGGCCCTTCTGATGGAGTCAACGATGGAGGTCCTGCAGTCAATTATAACCCTTATGTTATAGAGTTGGGATTTGAGAATTATTTAAGTGGAGATTTTGAAAATAGTACGGATTGTCATCCGAATATTTCGTCAGCTCTTTGTAACGGTGTTGATCATCAGGCGATTAATGCTAATGAAGATAGAGACCTTTGGTATATTGTTACTGTTCCTGATTTTGTTGGATCATGTGATCTTACAATGTCTGAAACCATTTCTTCTGTAACTTTCTTATATAATGCCGGCTCACAATTTGAAGATGCTATTCTGTACTTGTATGACGGATGTAGTGACAGTAATTTAATAGGTTGTAGTGGTGTACTTGATGGAGCACCATCTGGAGCTGGAGATGCGCAGTTCGATGATCCTCAATCTACTTGGACGGTATCAGATTTAGTCCAAGGCAATTCATACCTTTTAAGAATTAAACCTGATGATAATAGTTCGTCTGGAGTGTTCAATGAATTTGATTTTGATATCAGTTGGAAAACTGCAGACCCTTCACCTTGTAATGACGATCCAGCAAATGCAGAAGCCTTAAGTGTAGGGTGTTTTAGTTATTCAAATTTAGAAACTTGGTCTGCTCAAGGCGCCACTGAAACAACTCCTGTGGATGGCGCTCCAGAAACAGATGTGTGGTTTTCATTTACGGCGCCTACGGGAAATGGAGGTTCGTATACTACAGGAAAAAGTTGGGTATCAGTGTTTTTTGAAAATGTTTCTGGACATGCTTTGTCACTTGACATTTACAATACCCCAAGTACAGATCCTTCAGGAAAAACATGGGAGACTGGTGGTTCAGCTGGTGATCAAGCATGGGGTGTTTTTGGAAATCTGAATGAAGGACAAACCTATTATTTAAGATTATATCACAAAGAAGCATCTACGGTTAATGTAGAATATAAAATAGCAGTAAACGATGGTCCTGGTATTTCACCTGGCTGGAGCTGTGGTTCCAATAGTCAATCGATGATTAGCCAATGCGCCTCAGGATGTGTTGACTTGCGAGAAACATTCTATAAAATCGATCTTCCCGTAGACGCACCTACAAATGCATATTGGGCAATTGAAGTAACTGGAATGGACCAGGATCTAGACTTTGAATTAAGATCTCAATACAATAATGGACAAACGACTTATGTTGTTGGAACGACAGGAGTAGATGGAGCACTTGAAGGTGGAGCTATGGATTATGACCATCCTTGTTCATCAGTAGTTTTAGAATCCGAGGTGACCATTAGTTCAACGACTACAGGGATTAATGGTTGTGATGGCAATGATACCTTAGGGGATATTGATCCTGATAATGATGCTTCTTCTGAAACAGCCAATTCTGCGATTGGCTCGGGAGTAAGAAGAGTCTACCATGATATGAATGGTCCTGGTTCTGCTTCAATGAAGGATTATTACTTTGTTCGTGTATTTATAGATCCTTCAGATCCTAGGTATGCGGAATGGGCGGAAGTCAAAATATGTGACATTAGTTTCAAAGGACCATATTCTACAGCAGCCTTAGCTGATGCTGGAGGAGTTCCAGATCTAAATTGCGATCCAGTGACTTGTTCAATAAGCAACCTTGCTGTTACAGCAGAGAATACGTGTGATGGTAATAATGCAACATTTTCATTATCTTTTGATGCGACAGATGGAAGCGGAGACTATCAAATTGTAGCTACTGCGGACAATACGGATTTAGGGATTACAACTGGTGATATTTTAGGTACAGTTACTGGAGTGGGAAATGGTATTGGGCTTTTAATAGATGGAACTGTAAGCGGTCCAACAATCGCTTCATCTATATCAGTGGATATTCAAGATTCAAATGAAACATCTTGCGAAGGAGGTACTCCAGTGACAGTAATGATTGCAGCCTGTCCAAATACAACTATTGGGGTGCAAGACTATATACATACTTCGGAAGGAACAGCAGTAACTGGAAATGTTTTAAATAATGATTATGACCCTCAAGGAGATCCACAAACAGTGAATACAACTCCTGTAACAGGACCGACCAATGGTATGCTAGTCCTTAATGGTGATGGTTCGTATACTTATACGCCAACAGCAGGATCAACAGGAGAGGATAGTTTTGTTTATCAAGTTTGTGATGATATTGTTCCTCCGGCTTGTGAGGATGTAACTGTTTATATTGAGATCATTCCAGATCCCACAATCGCTAATAATCCTCCGATAGCCAATCCTGATTACGGATTAACTGAAGTGGATACTCCGATTTCTGGAAGTTTAATTAGTAATGATAGTGATCCAGATGGTCAGAATTTGATAATTAATACGACTCCAACTACTACTCCATCAAATGGTACCTTGACGATCAATCCAGACGGAACATATGATTATACACCAAACGGTGGATTCGTTGGAACAGATACTTTTGAATACGAAGTATGCGATGATGGATCTCCATCTTTGTGTGATGTTACCACGGTAACAATTGATGTTGTACCAGATAATGGAAATACCACAGGAGCCTCCGATGATTCTGGAATTGGATTAATGGATGAAGTGATTTCAGGTGATCTTGTTGCGAATGATTTTGATCCTGAAGGAGATGATCAAACCATAAATACAATACCAACTGCAAATCCTACAAATGGTACCGTTACTATTAATGCGGATGGAACCTATGAATATACCCCAACAACTGGATTTGTAGGAAATGATGTATTTAGATACGAGATTTGTGATAATGGTTCACCAATGGTTTGTGATGAAGCAACTGTTTACATAACAGTATTACCTGAGAAACCAAATACTACATTAGCAGTAAACGATTACAATCATACAGTTCAAGATGTCGCTGTTTCAGGAGATGTTTCAATCAATGACTATGATGCTGAATCTGAAACGCAAACGGTGAATACCACACCCGTTACAAATCCTGCAAATGGTTCGGTTGTTCTTAATTCAGATGGTACATATACTTATACTCCAACAGCTGGATTCTTTGGAGAAGATAGTTTTGAATATGAGACCTGTGATTCTCATTCTCCAATGGCCTGTGATATCGCTACAGTTTACATTGAGGTGATTCCATCACCAACATTAGGAAATGATGGGCCAATAGCTAACCCAGATTATGGTCAAACAGAAGTGAACACTCCGATATCAGGTTCCTTGATTGCCAATGATTCGGATCCAGATGGAGATCCTTTAACGGTCACAATTACACCGATCGTAACGCCTGCTGTTGGAACCTTGATTATTAACTCAGATGGTACATATAATTATACACCACCTACTGATTTTATTGGGTCTGTTACTTTTGATTATGAAATTTGTGATAATGGTACACCCCCATTATGTGATATTACAACAGTAGTTATTGATGTATTGCCAAATGATGGGAATTTTACGTCGGCATTTGACGATTCAGGTATCGGACCAGTTAATGAGAACATCGTTGGTAATGTTTCTACAAATGATTTTGATCCAGAAGGTGATAATCAGTTTGTTAATTCAACTCCAGTGGTTGGTCCAACAAATGGAACAGTGACCTTAGCTAGTGATGGGTCTTATATATATGTTCCAAACGAAGATTTTGTTGGTAATGATCAATTTGTTTATGAAACATGTGATGATGGTTCACCTCAGGAATGTACTATGGCAACTGTTTATATTACCATCCTAGCTCCTCCTGCTACACCAGAATATACGCCTCAATTCGTAATTGATGGAACTTCTTTTACAGTGGGTCAAACTCGTGATGGCATATACGTAATTGACAATATAGGATTAGGAGATTCTGAAGGTCAAATTGTATTTACAATTACATTACCAGGGACATCTGCATTTACATCAACGGTAAGTGGAGCAATGACCACAGCAAACGTGTTTGGTGGTATTCCTGTGAATAACGCTGATTGGAATTTCACCCAGGTCGGTTCACAAGTCGTTTGCCAATTAAAAGCGGGAAAAAAGATTCTAAAAGGATCTCAAAGTTTGATTGGTTTGTCGTTCGAAGCAGTTGGTATTGTTGGTTCAACGGGAGGAACGACTGCACAGATACAATCATTTACTGCATTTGACGTCATTGAACTGAATAATTTTGCACAAGGTCAATTCATTATTAACTAATAGTTTGTTTCAAAATAAATTCAAAAAAATGAAAAATATATTCGAAATAGTGTGTATCCTTTTATTTCTAGGATGTTTGAATCAGAACTTATTAGGACAAGCACCTTGTATAACAGATGATGCTAATCCTCAAATTACTGGAATGAACTTTGACGTTCCTTGTGTTGCTGAAAACGAAACAACATTTGTAACTGTCGATTGGGCAATGATATCTAGTGACGGAGTAGCTACAGCTCCAATTGGAAGCTGGCAAATTTTAATTTGTATGGATGCAGTAGACCCACCAAGATATACAGCAGTGAATGGATTGGCGGATATAAATGGTCCAATGTTCAATTGGACCTGGGATCCAGTTAATAATTGTTTTAGAGGAACAAATAGTGTGGATATTACTTATGATATTTCTGATCCTTTGAATCCAATTTTACCACAAGGTTCTGTAGAAATTACAGTTACCGGTATGATTGAAAATAGTTGTACAGCTATTTTATCAAATGCCAATGTTGTCATCGTGCCTAGTTTTTTAGGTGGATGTCCAGCTGCTTTTGCGAATCAGATTGCCGATGACTCGCAACAATCTAATCTAGGAGTAAGTCAGAGATGTAGCGTGAAAGGATTAACTTTTCTTGATAACTTCGCTGATGGAACGCAAGGTAATCAAGCTGGAGATGGTACAGGATCAGATGTTGTGATAAGTGGAATACCGGTCACCTTGTTGGATTGTGGTCCTGATGGCGTTTGTAATAATACTGACGATGGACCGTCACGGATTGCGACAACATTGACAGATGGAACGTATTGTTTTGACGGCTTGGCCTATAGTAATTATCAAGTTGAGTTTGGAATGAATGATGGAACTACTGTTTATGACGAATTTACTTCTCAAGATGTTGGAGCGGATACAGATGATAGTGATGCTACGAGTGGTGCAGGAGGAGGAACCGTTCCAGGGATTACATTAAACAGCGGTAATCTTTCTGAATCGGATGTCGATGCTGGATTATTTCAATATGCTACAATTTCCGGAACCCTATACAACAATAATGACGGTACCAATGGTACTAACCCGGCAGCGAACGTTATGGACATAATAGTTGTGACATATTGTAATAACCCGACAGTTTGTGATATGACAACTGATGTGGAATATCCGATAACTACAGATGGTAGTGGAAACTATACAATTCCCAATGTAATTCCTGGAGTTGTACTTGAAATTAATGCAACGACCTATAATACTTTTGAAGAAGGTACGGTAATCAATGGGGTAACATATGACTTACATTCTGGCGGTTCTATTATAGATCAGAACTTTGCTTTACCGGTTGTCTTTACGTCATTCGAGGTTTATAAAATGGGACGAAATGCTAGATTGGTATGGATCACGGAGCAAGAAATCAATAATGACTATTTTGATGTTCAACGAAGTGCTGATGGGATCAATTTTACAAGTATTGGTCGAGTCAACGGAGCAGGGACAACTTTCGATGTAAACAATTATGAGTTTGTTGACAATAATATCTTGTTAGGAATAAATTATTATCGATTGAACCAAATTGATTATGATGGAAATGGGTTTTTAACTGAAATTAAGTCGGTTCGATTTGATAATCACGATCAATTCAAGTTAGAAGCTTATCCGAATCCTACAAGAAGTGTTGTCAATTTAGATTCAAATATTGATTTAATTGATCATCATGTTAGTTTGTACAATACGCAAGGTAAACTTGTGTATCGAGGCTTATTTAAAAATAAAATGACATTGGATATGTCAATTCTGACTCCAGGGGTGTATACCTTGAAAATCAATAATGGCAATGGAAAAGAAAAGGCTGTTACTAGATTAATTCGTATAGATTAAATACGCAATATATTCACTCAAAGAGCCCTGTAAAATTACAACTACAGGGCTCTTTTTTTTCTCGCTTTGTACAGAATAATTCTGGAAAATTAGAGGGCGTCTTTAATATTATCACCCTCGAAATCTTGGGGTTTCATAAGAGTTTTGTATTAAAACCGCGATTTGAAACAAAGACATACTAGCTTTTTTCTCTAAGTCCTTAGCTAAACAATATTTTGGGTTTCTCCTGTTTTTGCGATTTACTTTTTGCCTTTCGGCGAATTCAAAGAACCAAATATGACAAATCTTAAAGTGACCGATTTTAAAGAAATTATATTCCTTAAAACAATGTTTGATGACACGAAAAACGTAATTTTTAATAAACAAGTCTTAACCTTGTTTTTTTTCGTTTTGATAATCATCAACTCTTCAGCTCAAGGGGATAGTTTTTGTACAGCGACTTCAATATCCGTCGGTAGTTCTTGTGTTACAACGTCAGGTTCAACAATTGGATTCTCGGATGATCCAGAATTTACGGCTTCATGTGCTATAGGCGGAGATGAAGATGATGAAGGATGGTATTGGATTTTAGGAGGTGTGAATGGGACAGAATATACCGTTGAAGTGACGGGTACTTCGGGAATGGACCCCGTGATTTCAGTGGTTGGAGTTATTGGTTTGACTTGCACATCGAATGGAGAAATAGATTGTTCGGATGATACTGCTGCGAATGGTACAGAGACAATAACTTTTATTTGGGACGATACGACATGGGATTATTATTATATCCAAATTTTTGAATATTCTACAGGTGGAGGAACTTTTGATATATGCATTTATGAGTCAGGAAATTCCAGTGGTCCGATAAATGATGATTGTAATGGGGCCATATCTTTAACTCAAACATCAACCTGTTCTTTTATTTCTTCGGATATATTAGGAGCGACAGATTCGGGTATAAGTAGTTGTGCTGGAACCTCAAATGATGATGTATGGTTTAGTTTTCAAGCTACTTCTAATAATCCAGTTATCGAATTGTTTTCTGATTTTGATGGTGTAGTCGAATTGTTCAGTGGCACTTGTGGATCTCTCATTTCTGAATATTGTTCAGATGATGAAACTGCATTTGCAACAGAATTTATTTTAACAGTAGGATTAACCATTGGCAATACTTATTTCATAAGGGTTCATAGTTGGTCTAGCTCTACTGAGAGTTTTCCTGATTTTGATATTTGTGTTTATGGCAATTCTTCTGGTTCTGGTGATCCTGAAAGCGATTGTACGGGTGCTACAGTTATTTGCAGTGATGCGAATGTAGCTTTTACACCTTCGGGTCCTGGAATGGATGATTTTGCAAGTCCTCTTAATGATCCGGGATGTATTGCGCTTGGAGAGCATCAGACCGCTTGGTATTATTTTGAAATTGATGATGCCGCTCCTGCAAATCAAACTTTGGAATTTACATTGAGTCCATTGGGAAGTGGGGTTGTAGATTATGATTTTGCTCTCTTTGGGCCTAATGTGGATTGTGACAATTTGGGTTCACCTGTTCGATGTTCATTTGCTGGAGCTGCTTGCACTTTTTGCCCTGATACTGGTTTAGGAAACGGCGCTACTGATACTTCTGAAGATGTTAATGGTGACGGTTTTGTTGCACCCTTAATTGTACAACCTGGAGAAGGGTATTTTCTCTTTATAGATAATTGGACGGCAAATAGTATCGGATTTGATATTTCCTGGGGAGGTTCGGGATCCTCTTGGTTGGATTGTACTGCGGATCCTACGTGCAGTGCAGACGCGGGCACCTATGATATAACAGGAGTGACTGCACCGGCCAATGGGCAAGAATTACCTGGAGACTATACCGTTCTATGTTGTGAAGATTTATTATTGGATTATAATTTTGATGGAACGAATGCACCACAGGATATGTCATGTACTGCATCGGAACTGGCTTATGCAATATTCACCTGTGATCCAGGAGGACTGGATCTTACAGATGAGAACAGTTATACAGGAGGTTGTTTTGTAGAATTAATATCAACAAATCCATTTACGGATGTTAATAATGAAGGGATGTCAATGACCTATGGTGTTTCAGACATATGGGTTGTACCCGTGACCCTTGATTGTGGTAATTGTGCACCCTCTTGTTCGTTTACGAATATAGATTCTAACGGTGATGATTGTGTCGACTTTTCTGGACCTTTTCATTTTGATTATGAATCTTGCGGTAGTACTGGTTGTGGCACATGTGATATGCCATGTACGGATACAGGAATGGGAAGTGTTGATACCTACGATGATAGATCATGGGCAGGAGGAGGAACAGCGAATCCTAATTCATGTTGGCAACCTGATTGTGACATATTTGGAAGTTTTGTTGATCCTCCGATATTTACAAATTGCTTTGAAGTGCAAGCGGATGCGAATGGATTTCTTGGGATAGCGCTTGCTGCGGAAGGCTCTTTAGTTGCATGTTTCCCTACCTTAATTAATTCCTTTGAATTACATGCTTCAGGGAATTGTTCAGGTGCGGCAGAAATTCCAGATACAGACGAAGCAAACGATGTAGGTACAGATTTCAATCCTGAATATTCGGGCTTAACGCCAAATGGGACTTATGTCTTATGTGTAGAATTTATTATTGATGATCCGATTTGTTTCCTAAATACGTTAGGAGATATATGTATGGAATACTATGGAATAAATTGTACTCCCCCTACGGCTGGAGCTACAGCGAGCCCGATGACAATATGTCCAGGCCAGAGTTCTACTTTAACGGCGACGGGCGGAGGCACTTATGAATGGAGCGATGGTCTAGGAACGAATCCAGTGGTGAATGTAAGTCCTACGATGACGACGACTTATACGGTGACGGTAACGGACGATTCGGGTTATTGTGAATCGACGGCTGATGTGACAGTGACAGTAAGTAACATTATGGCAAGTTTCACCAATGTGATGTGTAACGATAATGGGACATCAAGTGATCCAAGTGATGATACCTATACCTTTGAAGTGACGGTAACTGGCGGGGATGCAGCATCGTCTTGGACAGCAGATGATCCAAATAATACGACAGGAAGTTATGGCGTGGTGACGAGTTTTGGTCCATATAATATATCAGATGGAAATTTAACGATCACGATTACGGATGCGAACAATTCATTTTGTGAAACGACGATCATGGTAACAGTGCCTCCGACCTGTTCGGACGCTTGTACGATTATGGCAGCAGAGGCGAATATCGTATGTAATGACAATGGGACACCAAGTGACCCAAGTGATGATACCTATACCTTTGATGTGACGGTAACGGGAGCAAATACAGGAACGAGTTGGACGGCCAACGATCCAAACAATACGACAGAAAGCTATGGGGTAGTGACGAGCTTTGGCCCTTATGATATAGCGGATGGTAATCTAAGTTTTACGATTACGGATGTTGATGATCCGACGTGTACGGTAATGGTGAATATCACAGTGCCCCCGACTTGTTCGGATGCCTGTACAATCATGGCGGTAGAAGCAAATATCGTATGTAATGATAATGGGACACCAAGTGACCCAAGTGATGATACCTTTACATTTGATGTAACGGTGACAGGTACAAATACAGGAGCGAGTTGGACGGCCAATGATCCAAACAATACAACAGGGAGCTATGGTGTAGAAACGAGCTTTGGCCCTTATGATATAGCGGACGGTAATCTAAGTTTTACGATTACGGATGTTGATGATCCGACGTGTACAACGCCGTTGAATATAACAGCACCGATGACTTGTTCGGATGAATGTGTGATTATGGCAAGTGTTGGCTCTCCAGTGTGTAATAACAATGGGACGCCGAGTGATCCAGACGATGATACATACACGTTTAGTGTAACAGTGACCGGGAGTAACACGGGAATAGGCTGGAGTGCAGATGATCCAAACGGAGAGAGTGGCAGTTATGGAGTTGCGGTAGTATTTGGCCCCTTTAATATAGCAGATGGTCCGATGAATATAACGATAACAGATGATGCGGACGGAACATGTACAACAATGATTATGGTGACACCCCCAAATACCTGTTCAGGAACCTGTAGTATAGCGGGAGTGGTGAGTAATATCTTATGCAACGATGGCGGTACGCCAAGTGATCCGAGCGATGATACGTTCAGCTTTGATGTAGTGGTGACGGGCTCGAATATTGGCGCGAGTTGGACGGCAGATGATCCAAACAACACGACAGGACTGTATGGAGTGAGTGTCAGTTTTGGCCCTTATGATATAACGGATGGGGATTTAAGTTTTACGATTACGGATGTTGATGATCCGACGTGTACGACGATGATAGATGTCAGTGCACCCATGACGTGTTCGGATGACTGTGATATCATGGCAAGTGCAGCGAATATAGTGTGTGATGATAATGGTACGCCAACGGATCAGAGTGATGATGTATTCTTTTTTGATGTGACGGTAACGGGGAGTAATACGGGTACGGGTTGGAATGCGAATGATGCGAATGGGACGACAGGAAACTATGGTGTGGTGACGAGCTTCGGCCCTTACAATATAGCGGATGGCAATTTGAATTTCACGATAACGGATAATAACGATGCTTCTTGTACGACTCCGGTGACAGTAACGGCCCCCGGGACCTGTTCGGATGAATGTATGATTATGGCGAGTGCTGTGAATGTACAGTGCAACGATAATGGGACACCGAGTGATCCGAGTGATGACACGTTTAGTTTTGATGTGACGGTAACGGGAAGTAACACAGGCGCGAGTTGGACAGCGAATGATCCAAATAATACGAGTGGAAATTATGGTGTAGTAACGAGCTTTGGTCCATATGATATATCGGATGGTAATTTGAGTTTTACGATTACGGATGTTGATGATTCGTCATGTACGGCGATGATAGATGTAAGTGCGCCAATGACCTGTTCGGATGAATGTATGATCATGGCGAGTGCTGTGAATGTACAATGCAACAATAATGGTACGCCGACAGATCCGAGTGATGATACATACACTTTCGATGTGACGGTGACTGGGAGTAACACAGGGACAAGTTGGAGTGCCAACGATCCCAATAATACGACAGGAAGTTATGGGGTGCTGACAAGTTTTGGACCTTATAATATTGTAGGTGGTAATTTGAGTTTTACGATTACTGATGTAGATGATCCATCTTGTACGGCGACGGTAACGGTGAATGCTCCGGCAACATGTTCGGATGAATGCGATATTATGGCTGTGTTTTCTAATGTAGTATGTAATGATAATGGCACTCCGTCTGATCCGGACGATGACA
>JAHDCZ010000012.1:0-6118 GCA_020629615.1 Saprospiraceae bacterium | reverse complement strand
TTTTCTAATGTAGTATGTAATGATAATGGCACTCCGTCTGATCCGGACGATGACACCTATACATTTAATGTGACCGTAACAGGATCAAATACCGGATTGGGCTGGAGTGCTAATGATCCAAATGGAGAGAGCGGCACGTATGGAGTGGCGCAATCATTTGGGCCGTTCAATATAGCGGATGGAATGATCAATATAACGATTACGGATGATAACGATGGAACCTGTACAGCAAGTGTTATGGTCCCACCTCCGAGTACTTGTTCAGGGACCTGTAGTATAGCAAATAATGTGACGAATATAGTTTGTGATGACAATGGGACGCCGAGTGATCCTAGTGATGATACGTTTACGTTTGATGTGGTGGTGACAGGCTCGAATATTGGGGCGAGTTGGACGTCAGATGATCCGAATGGCACCACAGGATTATATGGAGTGAGTGTCAGTTTTGGTCCATATGATATATCGGATGGTGACTTGAGTTTTACGATTACGGATGTGGATGATCCGAGTTGTACAACGGAGGTGATGGTGACGGCGCCGGGGACTTGTTCAGATGAATGCGATATTATGAACGTGGTGAGTAACATCGTTTGTGATGATAATGGGACGCCGAGTGATCCGAGTGATGATACCTTTAGTTTTGAAGTGACGGTAACGGGCAGTAATACGGGCAGTAGTTGGAGTGCCAATGATCCAAATGCGACAACGGGATCTTACAATACGGCGGTAGTGTTTGGCCCTTATAATATTGCGGATGGCGATTTGAATTTCACGATAACAGACGCGGTGGATTCGGGTTGTTCGACGAGTGTGATGGTCACGGCCCCGATGACTTGTTCGGATGAATGCGATATTATGAACGTGGTGAGTAACATCGTTTGTGATGATAATGGGACGCCGAGTGATCCGAGTGATGACACGTTTAGTTTTGAAGTGACGGTAACGGGCAGTAATACAGCGATGAGCTGGAGTGGAAATGATCCGAATGGAACGACAGGTTCTTATAATACAGCCGCGGTATTTGGCCCTTATGCGATAGCGGGAGGTGATCTAAACTTTACGATTACAGATGACACGGATGCAGGCTGTACAACAAATGTAATGGTGACAGCCCCATCGACGTGTTCAGATGCTTGTGATATTACGGCAAATGTGACGAATATTGTCTGTGATGATAATGGAACACCGAGTGATCCGAGTGATGATGTATACTTTTTTGATGTAACGGTAATGGGTAGCAATACAGCAACAGGCTGGGCTGCGAATGATCCGAATGGAACGACGGGCGCATATGGTGTAGCGGTCAGCTTCGGTCCTTATGATATCGATGGCGGTAACTTAAACTTTACGATTACAGATAATGGGAGTTCAACATGTAAGGCGAGTGTGATGGTGATGGCCCCGATGACTTGTTCGGATGAATGCACGATGAGTGCGAGTTTTACGAATGTGGTCTGTAATGATGCAGGCACGCCCAGTGATCCGAGTGATGATACGTTTACGGTGGACATTACGGTGACGGGAACAAACACCGGAGCGAGCTGGAGTGCGAATGATCCAAATTCGATGACAGGGGCTTATGGTGTGGTGACGAGTTTTGGCCCGTTCTTAATTGTGAATGGAAGTCCGATGATCACCTTTGTGGATGTAGATGATCCAACATGTACGACGACAATATCGATTCAAGCACCGAGTGCTTGTTCAGGAACCTGTAGTATCTCGAATGTGGTGAGTAATATACAGTGTAATGATGCAGGCACGCCCAGTGATCCGAGTGATGACACCTATACCTTTGACGTGATGGTAAATGGAAGTAATACAGGAGCGAGTTGGACGGCCAACGACCCGAACAACACAACAGGGACATATGGGGTAATTACAAACTTTGGCCCATTCGCGATAAGCGGAGGAACCCTGAATTTTGTAATTACAGATATAGACGATGCTGCTTGTACAACGACGGCAAGTGTGATGCCGCCGGCAACGTGCTCGGATCAGTGTGATATTATGAATGTGGTGACAAATATTGTATGTGATGATAATGGGACACCGACCGATCCGAGTGATGATACGTATACCTTTGAGGTGACGGTGACGGGAAGCAATACGGGCAGCAGCTGGAGTGCGAATGATCCGAATGGGACGAGTGGTAGTTATAATACGGCCGTGGTATTCGGTCCATACAATATCGCGATGGGTGATTTGAATTTTGACATCATCGATGGAGTGGATGGAGGATGTTTGACGAATGTAGATGTGCAAGCACCGATGACTTGCTCAGGACAATGTACGATTGATCATCAAGTGACCAATATAGTGTGTGATGATAATGGGACACCGACGGATCCGAGTGATGACACCTATACCTTTGATGTGACGGTGACGGGATCGAATACAGCGACAGGCTGGAGTGGGAGTGATCCGAATAATACAATGGGCGGATATAATGTAGCGGTGAGTTTTGGCCCGTATCCGATTGCGGGAGGCGATCAGAATTTTACGATAACGGATAATGATGATCCAGGCTGTGTTACTCAAGTAATGGTAATCGCCCCGATGACTTGTTCGGACCAGTGTGTGATCAATGCGGTGGTGAGCAATGTAGTATGTGATGATGGGGGTACGCCGAGTGATGCGAGTGATGATGTATATTTCTTTGATGCAGTGTTTTCTGGAGAAAATGTTTCTGGCGGTTGGACCGCGAATGATCCAAATGGAGTAAATGGTCAGTATGATAATCTGACGACCTTTGGCCCATATTTAATAAGTGGTGGTGATTTAAGTTTTGTGATTGCAGATGCGAATGATATTACCTGTACTACACAAGTGAATGTGATAGCTCCGATGAGTTGTTCGGATCAGTGCCAGATCAGTGCCATGTTCACGAATGTGCTCTGTGATGATGCAGGTACGCCGAGTGATCCGATGGATGACACCTTTACTTTTGAGGTGATCGTGACGGGAGTGAACAATGGTGGAACGTGGACGGCAAATGATCCGAATAATACAACAGGAGCATACGATGTAACGACGGTGTTTGGCCCTTACTTGATTGTGAACGGAAATCCTAATTTCCAGATTACGGATGATGTGGATGGAACTTGTACGACGGGCTTAACGGTCTTGGCCCCAAGTGCGTGTTCAGGCACTTGTAGTATCGGAAATGCGATAGCGAATATATTGTGTGATGATGGAGGGACACCAAGTGAAGCGAACGATGATACCTTCACGTTTGAAGTGACGGTGAATGGAAGTAATACAGGTGGAGGCTGGACAGCAGATGATCCAAATGGAACGACGGGTGCATATGGTGTACCAGTCTTGTTTGGCCCTTATCCGATTGCAGGAGGAGATTTTAACTTTAGTATTGTGGATGATGCGGAAGCGACATGTATTACAAATGCATCGATTGCAGCACCGATGACTTGTTCTGACGTATGTGAATTGAGTGCGATGGTGAGTAATGTGGTCTGTAATGATGCAGGGACGAGTTCAGATGCGAGTGATGATTTTTTCACGTTTGATGTGGTAGTGACGGGAAGTAATGTAGGATCGACCTGGAGTTCGGATGATCCGAATGGGACAAGTGGATCATATGATGCGGTCATTAGTTTTGGTCCATATTTAATAACGGATGGCGATTTAAATTTTGATATCACGGATGGCAACGATGGGACTTGTTTGACGAGTGTGATGGTGATGGCTCCGAGTGCTTGTTCGAATACCTGTATTATAAATACAAATGTTACGAATGTACTGTGTGATGATGCGGGCACGCCAAGTGATCCGAGTGATGATACGTTTAGTTTTGATATAGAAGTGACGGGAACAAACACGGGCGTGAGTTGGTCAGGGAATGATTCGAATAGTACAACGGGAGACTATGGAGGAGTGATGAGTATGGGTCCATATTTAATTGCGAATGGGGATCTAAGTTTTGATATCGTGGATGATAATGATGGGACTTGCATCACGACAGTGAATGTATTGGCTCCCAATACCTGTTCGCCACCATGTACGCTTATGGCGAATGTGAATAATGTATTGTGCGATGATAACGGTACACCAAGTGATCCAAGTGATGATACGTATACATTTACGCTAGATATAAATAGCATGAATGGTGGTGCGGGCTGGACGGCCAATGATCCGACAAATGCAAGTGGGGTTTATGGCAATGGAATATTATTTGGCCCATATCCAATCAGTGGAGGAAATCTGATGTTTACAATTACAGACAATACCTTCAACGATTGTACAGTGGATGTAAGTGTAACGGCACCAAGTGCTTGTTCGGGATCCTGTAGTTTATCGAATAGTGTGACAAATGTGTTGTGTGATGATGGGGGCACTCCGAGTGATCCGAGTGATGATACCTTTAGTTTTGAGGTGACGGTGATGGGAAGTGGCACGGGAGCGACATGGATGGCGGATGATATGGGAGGAGCGACGGGAGCCTATAACGTAACAACACTGTTTGGGCCATACTTAATTACAGATGGTAATGTAAGTTTTACAATAACGGATGTGGATGAGGCGACTTGTGCGACGCAGGTTGATGTGACGGCCCCGAGTGCCTGTTCAGGTACCTGTAGTATATCGAATACTGTGACGAATATAGTATGTGATGATGCGAGCACCCCGACGGATCCGAGTGATGACACGTTTAGTTTTGAGGTAACAGTGATTGGAGTGAATACGGGAGCGAGCTGGATGGCGGATGATATGGGAGGAACGACAGGGACGTATAATACATCAACGACCTTCGGGCCTTATTTAATAGTGAATGGTGATGTGATGTTAACGATCACGGATGTGGATGATGGGACTTGTACGACGATGGTGAGTGCAATAGCCCCGGCGGCTTGTTCGAGTACTTGTGCCTTGGTGGTCACAGGAACTGGATCAGATGTGCAGTGTTTTGGAGGCTTGGATGGGAGTATCAATTTGGAAGTGATGGGAGCGAGTGGCAATGTACAGTTCATGTGGAATCCATCAACGGTGAGTGGGGAAGATCCTACGGGACTGATGGCGGGCGTATATTCGGTGACGGTGACGGATGATTTGAATTGTATGGATGAGATAAGCATTACGATTACAGAACCTATGGCGATTGTAATCAATTGTAGTCAATTGAGTGAGGTGAGTGTGCCAGGGGGCAATGATGGATCAGGGACGGTGAATGTAACGGGAGGAACAGCACCCTATGAAGTGAGTTGGGATGGACCGGGAGGAAACGACGGGACACAGATGGGAGTGGCGAGTGGAGATTTAGCAATACCCAATTTGGAGGCAGGAGTATATAACATAAACGTAATAGATGATAATGGATGTATGACGACCTGCAGTTTTACGATCACAGAAGTGGGTTGTTCACTAGAAGTACAGGGAGCGATTGCGAATGTGAATTGTTTTGGAGGAACAGACGGGAGCATAGAATTGATGACGACAGGCGGCAATGGTGTATTGACCTATACCTGGAGTGAAGTGAGTATAACGGGTCCGAATGCGACTGGCTTAACGACGGGAACTTATTCAGTGACGGTAGAAGATGAAGTAGGTTGTACGGATGAAGCAAGCTTTAATGTGGGGAGTGCAGCAGAATTGAATCTGGATTTAGTGGCTAATACACAATCGATTGTATTGGGTGATTCAGTACTGATTAGTGCAAATGTGAATTTGTTGCCAGGAGAGATTTTGGATGTACAATGGGATAATGATCCGACGATCAGTTGCCCGACTTGCTTAGATACTTATGTCACACCCACAGAGACGACCTTGTATACGGTGATCATCACAAACATTAATAATTGTATCGTGACGGCCAATATATTAATTGAGGTAGACGCTACGGTAAATATTTATGTTGGAAATGCATTTTCTCCAAACAATGATGGAAGAAACGATTACTTCTACCCACAAACAAATGGGACGAGCATAGAAATGGTTAATTCGATGTTGATCTTTGATCGATGGGGCAACAAGATATTCAGCAATGAAAACTTCTTAGCTGATGATCCACAAGAAGGATGGAATGGAACCTTTAAAGGGAAAGCCTTGAACCCTGCAGTGTTTGTATATGTGATACATTATACAACGCCAGGCGGAATAGATGGCA
>JAHDCZ010000011.1:47033-51201 GCA_020629615.1 Saprospiraceae bacterium | reverse complement strand
CCAATCACCACACCGTTCCAGTTTTCCTCCTCTGCCTTTTGAATGGCTTCAGCAATCCCTTGGCCTATTCCTTCTCCTATGGCATTGCTCTTACTAGTAAATTCAACGCACATCACACCATCTCCTATATCATGGACCGTACACTCACTATTTTTTATAATTGGCGCGTTTCCGCGAATGGCATCAAGAATAATTAGGTCCTCAGTTCCGGGTACTATTTCATAGGACTTGGAGGCTAAATTGAAGTACTTTCGAACACCATTTTCAAATTTGTAAAATCCTCCAAAACCTTGAGCTTCCAAATCTTGAATCCATGCAGGCACATTTTGACCGGTCCCTTCGATCAATTCTTTTCCTTTTTCAAAACCAATAAGATCCCAATATTCGAATGGTCCAAAATCCCACATATATCCTGCTCTCATGGCATCATCAGCACTGTAGTATTCATCAGTGATTTCAGGAATTCTATTCGCCGAATAAGCAAATAAACTACCAAAGTATTCTTTGAAGAAAAGATTTTCTCTTTCATTTCCTTCAACTAGAGATTGTAGTCGTTTATCCATCAATTCAATCTTCTTCGCAGCACCTACCACAGCCATTCTAGGTTTGACGGCCGGCTTGTATTCTAGAGTTTTAAGATCTAATGCTAAAATAATTCTTTTGCCATTCTCATCTTTTTCTTTTGTTCGTTGATAAAAACCTTTACCTGATTTGTTTCCAAAAAACTTGTTCTCCAAAAGAAATTCCATATACTTCGGAGTCTCTTGGTTTTGTAGCGTGCTGATGAATTCATCCTCTTTGCAATTTTCAAGGACAAAACGGCTTACCTTGTCACTGGTGTCTATCCCAACCAAATCTTGAAGTTTGTATGTCGCTGTTTTGGGTCTGCCAATTAATGGGCCAGTTAAGGCATCGACTTCTTCAATGGTCATGTCAAATTTATCAGTGAGCAGAGCCATTTTGGTGCCTGACATTACTCCGATTCTATTGGCGATAAAAGCAGGGGTGTCTTTACACAAAACGGTTTTTTTGCCCAGGTATCGATCACCAAAATCCATGAAGAAGTCAATGAGTTCTTTTGAGCTTCCGGTATGAGGAATGACTTCAAAAAGAGGCATGTATCTGGGTGGATTGAAGAAGTGAGTACCGCAAAAGTTCTTTTGGAATTCTTCACTTCGACCTTCTGCCAGCATTTTGATTGGAATACTTGAAGTGTTGCTAGTGATATACGAACCATCCTTTCGATGTTGCTCCACTCTCTCAAAAATTTGTTTTTTGATGTCAAGTCTTTCTATGACTACCTCGATAATCCAGTCCGCTTGGTTGATCTTTTCAAAATCATCATCAAAGTTTCCTGTAGAAATTCGATTTGCAAATCCTTTTGAGTAGAGAGCTGCTGGCTTTGATTTTAGTGCATTTTTTAGTGCTCCATTGACAATACTGTTTCGAACAGTTGGGTTGTTTCTATTTTCTTCACTGATGTCAAAAGGAACGATGTCGAGTAATAATACGTCTAATCCTATGTTTGCCAAATGGCAAGCAATTCCTGTTCCCATCACGCCTGATCCAAGCACTGCAACTTTTTGTATTCTGTTATTCTTCACAATGAAAGATTTGAATTGATTGATTTTGATAATACATCACAAAGTTAAGAATTGGAAAATATTCATTTACTAAACTCTGTGTTAATTATATTGTTTGCTAAAAGTACTACTAATTAAGATATTTCGTTTAAAAAATTATAATATTCTAAAATAAATTTAACTTAGAGTAAAGTTTTTGAACTCTAAATGTTTATTAAGCATTTGTGAGTTGCATTTAAACGATTTAATAGCGAAAAGAAAAAATATCAATTATGGCAGATTATATGAGCATGGACAATTTGAAGTTCATTCTACACGAAATGTTAAATGTTGAACAGTTGTGTCAATTTCCTAGGTATGCGGATTACGATAAAGAAAGCTTTGATATCCTTTTGTCATCTACCAAAGATTATTCTGATAAGGTATTGTTTCCGGTTTTTAAGGAAACCGATGAGCAGGCGGCTTATTACAAGGATGGAAAAATTATAGTTCATCCCGTTATTGGGCAAATGATGAAGGATTCTGGAGAGAATGGTTTGATTGGAGCAACCTTTGATTATGAGGTTGGTGGACTTCAGATGCCCTATACTATTGCCGGAGCCTTGGGACACATTGGGGAGGCTGCAAATAACAATGTTACAGGCTATACTGGCTTGACAGGTGGTGCAGCGCATCTGATTATTAAATATGGATCTCAAGAATTGATAGATCGTTTTGTACCCAAAATGTTGGCGGGCGAATGGGGTGGTACGATGTGTCTGACGGAACCCCAGGCAGGAAGTTCGTTGTCCGATATTACGACAGCGGCAAAACCAAATGAGGATGGTTCATTTAATATTAACGGACAGAAAATCTTTATCTCAGGAGGAGATCATGAGTATTCTGAAAATTTTGTACACTTAGTGTTAGCGCGTATTGAAGGTGCGCCTCGGGGGACGAAAGGGATTTCACTTTTTGCTGTTCCAAAAAAACGAAAAGGATCTGATGGTTTGCTTGAGTCTAATGATGTCATTACGGCTGGCGATTTTCAAAAAATGGGGCAAAGGGGTTATTGTACAACTCACCTCGTCTTTGGTGAAAACGACAATTGTAAAGGATGGTTAGTTGGTGAAGAAAACAAAGGACTTAAAAACATGTTTTTGATGATGAATGGCGCTCGTATTGATGTTGGTTTAACAGCAGCATCGGTTGCAACAGCAGCGTATTACGCTTCATTGCAATATGCAAAAGAGAGACCTCAAGGAAGACGAATCCAATCTGGAGGAGTGAAAGCACAGGATCAAGAGCAGACGACGATTATTAATCATCCGGATGTGAGAAGAATGCTTCACTTGCAAAAAGCGATTACCGAAGGTTCGCTTGCATTGCTTTTTCAAGCTTCCTTTTATCATGATTTGTCCGAAAACGGGAATGAGGATGAAAGGGAAAAATATCACGATTTATTAGAATTGCTAACACCAATAGCAAAGACTTATCCTTCAGAAATGGGAAGGGTCTCCATTAGTAATGGTCTGCAGATTTTTGGAGGTTATGGTTATTGTACTGATTTTCCTCTTGAACAATATTATCGTGATATTAGAATTATGTCCTTGTATGAAGGGACGACAGGAATTCAATCTTTGGATTTGTTAGGTAGAAAAGTGGTTATGAAAAATGGTCAAGCGATGAAATATTTGACCAAAGAAATCATTGAAACTATAAAGTTAGCTTCAAATTACGATGATCTTAAGCCCTATTCAGATCAACTCTCTAATGCTTCAAAAGAACTGGAAGGTGTGCTGATGCATTTGTTGCAATTTGCGATGAAAGGAGAGCATGAGCGTTTTATCGCGGATGCAACCATTTTTATGGAAATGATGAGTACTGTCTGTATCGCTTGGCAATGGCTAAAAATGGCTACAGTGGCCAAGACGGCTATCATCACTAATAATATGGTTTTTGAAGAGTCGTTTTATGAAAGTAAAATTCATACCATGAGATTTTTCTTCAAATATGAGTTGCCTAAAATTATGGCTTGTAAAACAACGCTAATGAATTCTGAAAATTTAACAATTAAGGAACAAAATAGTGCTATATTGATTTAGTATTAAAAAGAATAAATAAAATGATAGAAGCAGTTTTAAATGAAATGAAAAGTCAGGCAGCTAATGCTGCTCCTCTAGGAGGAACTCTTAAGTTTTTACTTGATGACAATCCAATATATATTGATGGAACTGGTGATAGTAACGAGGTAAGTACTGAAGATAAAGATGCAGATACTGTTATTATCACAAGCATCGAGACATTGGGTAAGCTGAAGTCTGGTGATCTAAATCCGATGATGGCTGTTATGGGGGGAAAAGTAAAGATCAAAGGTGATATGGGGCTTGCTATGAAGTTACAATCTCTCTTGGGGTAATTAGTTTTGGAGTATGTGATTTTGGCGAATTAAAATTCTTGATGTTTGACATTGGTTTGGTTTAAAAATAGAGTGCAACGAATTTTATAAAGTATTATTTTGCGGAACTCGTATTTTTTTCTTAACTTCTAGTAAAATTATAGAACCAAATACTTTCCGCCATGATGAATGAACAAGTACGTCGAAT